>JBGPGJ010000080.1:0-7449 GCA_041483795.1 Sulfurifustaceae bacterium | reverse complement strand
TTACGGCTTATGTCTGCACGGGTCACACCTGCCAAGCACCGGTGACGAGTTTCGACGCACTTGAGTCGCTGCTTAAAGACACCGAGGTAGCGTCCTCCGTCTCTTGAAATGCGACACGATGTAGGACGATCTAAACAAGAAATCTCTGCGCTATGAGTCGCGTCATGCCAGCGATACGCGAGATCACCGTCAACGAACTGAGTGACCTCATCGCCAAGCATGAGGACCTGACGATCGTAGACGTACGTGAACGCGAACAATATGCCAAGGGGCACATCCCCGGAGCGCTCAGCGTACCCCCTGGAAGTATCGAACACGCCGCCAATGTCACGTCGGTGGCGTGTAACCACCAGTTTGGTGCGCGCCCGCGCCGATACCGTGGTCACCTGTTGTGACGACGAGCGGCGTAGCCGCGTTGCGGCCACTCTGCTCGACAGGCTCGGATTTCTCACGGTGTACTGCCTCGCCGGTGGCTTAACACGCTGGCAGGCCGAGGGTTTTCCGTTAGTAAGTGGCTGATTCCAGCTTCTTACCTCCATCTCCCGGGCGTGGCACGGAATGTGCTCTTTTTAGCACGAGGCACAAGGACGCCACGCCATGATCAACTCGGGAACCATCGAACCGCTTGTCTCGGAATCGTTACCAGTGACCGCAATGACCCCCCGTATGCGGCTGCGCCGGCTGGTGCGGCTGGTGCGCGAGCTGCACCAACGCGAACATCTGCGCGTGCGCGCGGAGATCATGCGCCTCCCGGGGCTGATGGCGCTGCTGATGAAACCGCGCAACGGCGAGCGTTGGAACGCGGAAGATCGCGCCTTGCTGCAAGCGCAGCTGCGCGGTCTCGGTGTGGTAGGTCTTTATGTTGCGACGATGGCGATGCCGGGCACCACGTTCGCGTTGCCGCTACTCGCCTGGTGGCTCGACCGTCGCCGTTGGCGCCGCACAGCGGCGCTCAGCGCAGATAGCTTAAATAAAGATACAACGTCGCCCAGCCTATAAGCGTCGCCAGCAGATTCCAGTGGCCGTTGTTACGGCGCAAGACTGTAAAATCCAGAAACCGCACCATGGGGTCGCCGAGCTTGCCGAAGTTGGGCAAGAAACGGTTGACGCTCGCGCGGTACACCCGATACGGCTCGCCGAGTAACTGCTCGAGTCGCACTTCCTCGCGGCGCACGCGGTTGACCATGTAGAAGTAGTAAAACGCGGTGTACGCCACCACCGCCCAGACGTTACAGACAATCAGAACGAAACCAAGAATCAGAAAGAACCGTCCAAGGTACATCGGGTTGCGCACCAGCACGTACGGCCCGCGCGCCGTGAGTTGCTGGTTCTTGACGAGCGACCCGAACGACCACAGCTGAATCGCTTGACCGAAAAGCGAGACGAGAAACCCCGCTACCAGCAACCGCGGCTGCGCGTAATGAGCGATGAGCGCCACCAGCGCGACGGCGAGCAAGTAACGCGACTTGAGGAAAATCCTACGTAGCGTCGGATGATTAAAAAGCGCGTGGATCGCAGTGAGCATAATATTCCTTGACGTAACAGTCGGCAGTAGAAACAACTTTGTGCCGCCGGTCAGGCAGCCGGCTTCCACGTCAAGTCGAGTTCGCGCGCGGCTTTGACGTCATCGAGCCGGCGTACCGGCAGGGTATGCGGCGCGCCCTTGACCAGTTCCGGTTTCGTACGCACTTCTTTCAGAATCTCTTCGAGCGCCGCAATGAAACGATCGAGTTCTTCCTTCGCTTCGGTTTCCGTCGGCTCGATCAGGAAACACTCCGGTACCAGCAACGGGAAGTAGGTTGTCGGGGCGTGGAAACCCTTGTCGAGCAGCCGCTTCGCAATGTCCATCGCGCTTACGCCAGTTTCTTCTTTAAGCTTCTTGAAGGTCAGCACAAACTCGTGCGTCGCGCGTCGTTTCGGGTATGCCAACTCGAACCCGCGTCGGGCGAGTTCAGCCATGACGTAGTTCGCGTTGAGGGTGGAATATTCGGCCACACGGTGCATGCCCTCACGCCCGAGCAATCTTGCATATATGTAGGCACGCAGTAACACCCCGGCGTTGCCCATGTTCGCCGACAGCCGACCGATCGTTTGCGGACAATCCTTTTCGGCGAGCCAGCGATATTTGCCGTTTGCGAGTCCTACCATCGGCACCGTCAGAAACGGTTCGAGCCGCGCGCCCGCCGCCACCGGGCCCGCCCCCGGACCGCCGCCGCCGTGCGGAGTGGAGAAGGTCTTGTGCAGGTTCATATGAATCACGTCAAAGCCCATGTCGCCGGGTTTCACGCGCCCGAGAATTGCATTCAGGTTCGCGCCATCATAATAAAGCAGGCCTCCAGCATCGTGCACCACCTTGGCGATCTCGGTGATCTTGCGTTCGAACACACCGAGTGTAGAAGGATTGGTCAACATGAGCCCCGCCGTTTGCGGCCCGACGGCGGCCTTGAGCGCTTCAATATTCACGTCGCCGTTGGCGTCCGTCGGTATCTCGCGCACGGTATAACCGCACATGACGGCGGTCGCCGGATTGGTGCCGTGCGCGGCATCAGGCACCAGAATTTCAGTACGCGTCTTGTCTTTGCGTGCATCATGGTACGCCCGAATCATCGCCACACCCGCGAACTCGCCCTGTGCGCCCGCCAGCGGCGTGAGCGACACCGCCGTCATGCCAGTAACGTCTTTCAACATTTCCTGCAGCTCGTACATACAGGCGAGGAATCCCTGGCCCGTGGATTCCGGCGCATGCGGATGCCGCCCGAGCAACTGCGGCAACATCGCCAGCTTGTTACACGCCCGCGGGTTGTACTTCATCGTGCACGACCCGAGCGGATAGAAATGGGTATCAATCGAGAAGTTCTTCTGCGACAAGCGCGTGTAATGCCGCACCGCTTGCATCTCTGAAACCTCCGGCAGCAGCGGACGCTGCTGCCGGCGGAGTTTTCCTGGAATATCTTTGATCTCCGCTTTAACAAGCGGAGCTTGAGAATAATTTCTTCTTCCCGATTGCGAATGTTCAAATATCAACATGTTTCTGTCTCCTTAAGCGTGGTTTGCTTGCGGCGCAGCGATCGGGGGCGCGTTTCTTTCCGTCCGCTTTCTTTGCGCGAACAAAGAAAGCGGACCCAGGGTGCAGGGGCGGAGCCACCCGCAATTTGCCGTTAACATCGCCGCGGGCGATTCGACCATTTACGTTTTCCTCATCCTAAGCTTTTCCCCGAGGGAGAAGGGGGAAATTAGATCCCCGCTTACCCCATGCGGGGATGACGCGCAAAAATCGCGCGTCACTTCAACGCGGCCATCGCCGCCTCATAATTCGGCTCTTGCCCGATATCCGGCACCAGCTGGTTATAGATAACCTTATCGTTCTCATCGAGAACGACCACCGCCCTCGCGGTGATACCGGCGAGCGGGCCATCCTGAATGAGCACGCCATAATCCTTGGCGAAATTGCGGCTACGCATCATGGAAAGCGGCTTGACGTTCTGTATGCCCTCGGCGCCGCAGAAGCGCTTTTGCGCAAACGGCAGATCGGCGGAAATGACGAGGATCACCACGTCGTTTCGCGCTTTAGCAAAGTCGTTGAATTTCTTCGTGCTCAAGGCGCACGTCGGCGTGTCCAGGCTCGGCACAATGTTCAGAAGCTTCTTTTTGCCCTTGAAGTCGGCAAGCCGGACGTCCTTAAGATCGGCATCCACAAGATGGAAGTCAGGGGCTTTGCCTCCCACCTTGGGCAATTCGCCGTTGGTAGTGGTCGCTTCGCCGCGGCGAGTAATTTTGGCCATGACAATTTCTCCTTGGTCAGATGTTGGACTGCACGTTTGTCGTGCGCGACGACTGCTGGCCGCACGCGTCGAGGGTTTGCGCAAGATGCGATGCGTACTGCTGGATATCGGCTGATGTACGTGTCTCGGTCGCACACACCAGCAACGCCTCACCGAGTTCCGGATAGTAGGACTTGAGATCGAAGCCACCCAGGATACGCTGCGTTTCAAGCGCGCGCAGCACTTCCGCAACCGGTGCATCGAACCGCAGCACCGCTTCGTGGAACACCGGGCGGTTAAATACGCGCGTGATGCCCTTGATCGCGGTCAGTTTCTCGACCAGCGCGTTGGTGTTGGCGTGGCAGGCGGCGGCGACGCGTTCCAGTCCATCCGGGCCGAGCAAGGCCATGTGTATGGTCGCGGCCGCAACCACGAGACCCTGGTTGGTACAGATGTTCGAGGTCGCCTTGGAGCGGCGGATGTGTTGTTCGCGCGCTTGCAGTGTGAGCGTAAAACCAGGTTTGCCGTCGAGATCCACGGTGCGGCCGATGATGCGCCCCGGCATCTGGCGCATGAGCTCTTCCTTGCAGCACATGAATCCGAAGTACGGCCCACCCGAAGACAGGGGCGCGCCCAGCGGCTGGCCCTCGCCGACGGCGATGTCCGCGCCCTTGGTGCCCCATTCACCCGGCGGCTTGAGCATCGCCAGCGAGATTGGGTTCACCAGGCCGACAGCGAACATGTCGTGCGCGTGCGCCCAGTCGGTCAGTTCATCCACGTCTTCGAGCACACCGAAGAAATTCGGTTGCGGGACCACGAGCGCGGCGAATGCTTCACCTTCGAAGCGTTTGAGCGACGCCGGAATCGTATGGCCACCGTCGGTGCAATACGGCAGCTCGACCAATTCGATGTTTTGGTTTTTCACAATTGCATGCACGACTTGGCGGTAAACCGGATGAACGGTGCGCGGCATCAACACCCGGCGTGCCTTCTTACCTGTGCCCGGTGTGCGGGTATGCGCACGTACGGCCATGAGCACCGCCTCCGCGAGCCCCGAGGCGCCGTCGTAGAGCGAGGCGTTCGAGATGTCCATGCCGGTGAGCGAGGCCATCATGGTCTGGTATTCGTACAGCAGTTGCAGCGTGCCCTGACTCGCTTCCGCCTGATACGGCGTGTAGGCGCTATAGAACTCCCCGCGTGTGACGATCTCCCACACTGCCGCTGGGATGTGGTGCTCGTAAGCGCCGGCACCGATGAAGTTGAGGTACATGCCGTCCTGCGCCGCACGCTCATTCATCACGCGCGTAATGTCCATCTCCGAGACACCTTCGGGCACCTGCGTGAGCTTGCCCGCGCGCAGCCGCTCGGGAATCTCGTCGAACAGTTCGTCAACGGAGCGTACGCCGATGGCGGCGAGCATCGTCTTTACATCGGCTTCGGTGTGCGGAATAAACGGCATGTTTAGAACCTATGAATTTTCAACGCAGAGACGCAAAGACGCGGAGAAAATCTTTTTGGGACAAAACAGAATCATCTTTTCTCTGCGACTTTGCGCCTTTGCGTTGGAAGTTAGTGTTTCTCCGATGCGACCAGCGCCTCGTATGCCGCGGCGTCGAGTAGCGCGTTCAGTTCGCCCTGGTTCGCGGGCTTGATGCTAAACATCCAACCGGCACCGTAGGGATCTTTATTCGCGGTCTCGGGCGCATCGGCGAGTGCGCCGTTTGCCGCAACGATCTCGCCCGATACCGGCGCGTAGATATCGGATGCGGCCTTTACCGATTCCACCACGCCGCACTCCTTCCCGGCCGCCACCTTGGCGCCTTTCTGCGGCAACTCGACGTACACCAGATCGCCCATCGACTCCTGCGCGTGGTCGGTAATGCCGACGGTTACCGTGCCGTCCTTTTCGGGACGTACCCATTCGTGGGACTTGGTGTATTTCAGTTCTTTCGGTGTTTTGCTCATTCAATGTCTCCCGCTCGGGCCAGACAACTCTTGCCATTACGTACGAAAGGAGTTTGCACGACGCGCGCCGGCTCGCGCCGCCCGCGCAGGTCCACGTCGCAGCGGCTGCCCATTTCAACCGCTACGGGCACACGCGCCAGTGCGATGGAACGCTCCAGCGTCGGCGCGAACGAACCACTGGTGATCTCGCCTTCGCCGGCGGCACAGAAAACTTTCTGATGATTGCGCAGAACACCCTTGCCTTCCAGCACTAATCCCACGAGCTTCCTCGGCACGCCGGCGGCGCGCTGTTTTTCCAGCGCCTCGCGGCCGATAAAGCCACGATCCGAAGGTTCAAACGCGACGGTCCAGGCGAGACCGGACTCGAGCGGCGTGGTGTTTTCGTCCATATCCTGGCCGTAGAGATTCATGCCAGCCTCGAGACGCACCGTGTCGCGCGCGCCGAGTCCCGCCGGCCTGACACCGGCCACGTGCAGCGTTAGCCAGGTAAAGGGTGCGGCCGTCGCGGGCAGAACAATCTCGAAACCGTCTTCGCCCGTATAACCGGTGGCGGCGACGAACAATTCGCCGATGCTTACCGAGTGAAACGGCTTGAGCGCACCGGCCGTCTCGCGTAGCGACTCGCCGAGCGCACGGTAGACCAACTTCTTAGCGTTCGGCCCCTGCACCGCGATCATGGCTAGATCGTCGCGCTGCGTGACTTTTACATCGCCGAACTCGCGTGCCGCGTTCTGAATCCAGGCCATGTCCTGCTCGCGCGTGGCGGCGTTGGCGACGATGCGGTACCACCGGTCGTCGAGGTAATACACGATGAGGTCGTCAACCACGCCGCCATTGGCGTTCAACATGCAGGTATAAAGCGCTTTGCCCTGGGTCTTGAGTTTGGCGACGTCGTTTGCGAGCAACAGCCGCAGAAAGTCGCGCGTAGCCGCGCCCTTGAGGTCCATCACGTTCATGTGCGAAACGTCGAACATGCCGCTACCGCGGCGCACGGCATGATGCTCCTCGATTTGCGAACCGTAATGCAGCGGCATATCCCAACCGCCGAAATCCACCATCCTGGCGCCGAGTTTGACATGTGCATCGTAGAGCGGCGTCTTGAGGCCCATAAAGTCCTAAAATGCCACAGACAATCTTTCGTCGCAGCGTCGGTTGCACAAAAAGAAAAGGGCGACGGCCTCGAAAAGCCATCGCCCCTCTGTCCGGTAACCTGAGAGCTTGAGCCCCTTCGGTGTCCCACCCGCCGATAACACGGCAGTAGAAACTCTCCAGAGTCGCCCTAAAACCGCCTCTGACGGTTTTAGTTACGCCCCACGGTCCTTTTGCCTGAGCGATTCCGGGCGGGTTGCGCCTTCGGCGCCACGCACCTATCTCTTGGTTACGCCGTTTCTGTGAAATGGGGTTAGCAACGCTAACCCGCTTAACAGACCGACACGATGTCGCCAAAAAGATAGGTGCGGGATCTCTCCCACGGAGCTACAGCGAGGCCGGCACTATATCCCAGACGTCAAATCGCGCCAAGCCACGCGTTCGCCGGCGCCGATCAAGAGCCGCCCGTGGACAGAAACGGCCGCACGTCTTCCGCCGACGCGTAATAGCGACGCTGGCGTAAATTGAGCAGCGAGCGCCAGTAGCCGCGCACCACGAGATAGGGATGCTGCGCCCGCGTGGCCGCGAACACCTGCGGCAGATAGCGGTGCGAGAGGTACGGATACTTGTGATG
>JBGPGJ010000079.1:0-7459 GCA_041483795.1 Sulfurifustaceae bacterium | reverse complement strand
GCGGCCATGAATCGCGAGGCCTTGCGCGCCGCGGCGGAACTCGCCGATGCCCGCGTGGATCTGCTCAGCACCGCCTGCCTGGTCGCGATCATGGCGCAAGGTTTCGGCTACCACCGCCAAGTCGAGAAAGACTTCCGTCGCGTCCTCGCCGATTGTGGCTCCAGCGCCAAGGTCATGACCTCGGCCGGCGCCTTGGTCAATGGGCTGAAGACGCTCGGCGCCAAGAAGGTGTCGCTGCTCGCGCCATATATGAAGCCGCTTTGCGACAAGGTAGTGGCCTACATCGAGAACGAAGGCATCGAGGTCGTCGACCGGATCGCCTTTGAGATCCCGGACAACCTGGAGGTTGGGCGGCGCGACCCGATGTTGCTGCTCGAGGACGTCAAGCGCCTGAACATCGCCAATGCCGACGCGGTCGTGCTGTCGGCCTGCGTGCAGATGCAGTCGCTGCCCGCGATTCAGCTGGCCGAGAACCTGCTTGGCTTGCCGGTCGTCTCCACCTCGGTGTGCACGGTGCGCAACATGCTCGATCTGCTCGAACTCGAGCCGCGCGTGCCCAACTGCGGTAAGCTGCTTGCCGATTCACCCCATAACTCAGGGATTAGAGTAGTAGGGTAAAGACCCAGGGTCGGTCCCCATTGGCACTCTCGGCAGGTCGGCTCCCTCCGACGTTCATGTTTTGCCTGGTTTGAGAGGATGCGGTCTTGCGCGTTCACCGACGTAGTCGGAAGATTCCAAGAAGGTGAAGAAACGCGGTTTTGGATACATTGCATCGTCGGCGCCTAACCGCACGGAATCGAGGACATCATGGCTAATTCATATACGGAACGCGATGCTTCCCGCGCCGAGCTTTGGCCGAGTCTGCCGTTGGACGAATGGAAAGACACCTATGCAACACTGCACATGTGGACGCAGATCGTGGGAAAGATTCGGCTCGCACAGACGCCGTGGGTCAATCACTCGTGGCATGTAACGCTTTACGTGACGGCGCGTGGAATGACAACGTCGCCCATCGCGCACGGCGCCCGGGCGTTCCAAATTGACTTTGATTTCATTGACCACCGACTTCTCATCCAAACCGACGACGGCGCCCTGCGAACGATCGCACTACGTCCCTTTTCTGTAGCGGATTTCTATGGGGAGATCATGGCGGCGCTGCGGGCGTTAGACCTGCCGGTAAGAATTGTCGTTAAACCGAACGAAGTGGAAGCGCCGATCGCCTTCGATCGGGACACGACGCACGCGTCCTACGATGCGAACTACGCCAACCGTCTCTGGCGCATACTCGTGCAGTCGGATCGAGTCTTTAAGGAGTTTCGTGCGCGCTTTAACGGTAAGTGCAGTCCGGTGCATTTTTTCTGGGGTAGCTTCGATCTTGCGGTCACGCGCTTCTCAGGCCGCCCGGCCCCGAAACATCCGGGAGGTGTGCCGAATCTGCCGGACTGGGTAACGCGTGACGCGTACTCGCATGAGGTCAGCAGCTGTGGCTTTTGGCCTGGGGGTGGCCCCATGCCAAATCCGGCTTTCTACGCGTATGCCTATCCGGAACCGAAGGGATTCAAAGAAGCGCCGGTCCGGCCGGCGAGTGCATTCTACAGTGACGCGATGCGCGAGTTTTTTCTGCCTTACGATGAAATGCGGCGCGCCAAATCGCCGAGCGATGTCTTGCTGGAGTTTTTGCAAACCACCTACGAAGCGGCGGCAAACCTTGGCACATGGGACCGACGGGCGCTCGAACGTCAGGTACGTACGTAGATTCATTGGCGCCCGGCCACGTTCGACAAATCGCCGCGCTCTCGGCGACGCCTAAGGAGGAATAGATGGTCGAAAACAGCGCTTGCCAACATATTAAAAGCATTCACGAGCGGAAGCACGCGCAGCGCCGCGAGTGCGAGCAGTGTGTGAAGATGGGAGGCGAGTGGGTCCACTTGCGTACCTGCCAAAGCTGCGGCGTGACCCTATGCTGCGACTCCTCACCGAACCGTCACGCCAGCGAGCACGCACGCAGCGCCGGTCACCCGGTAATCTGCTCCGCCGAACCCGGCGAACGGTGGCTGTATTGTTATCCCGACGATGCGTTTGCCGAGTATTGAGGCTGCGCGGGATACACGAATGTTTCCAAATCACCTCTTTCAGCAGACGCACGTGGGAGCGGGATTATGCTATCGTCGAGCGCACTCGCACCTATCGGTTAATTCTAAAAAAGGAATTTAGTCATGACCCAACCCCTGGACCAGCGCGCCTTGAACCAACTTCTTCTGGACGCCCACACGCACAACAAATGGACTGACAAACCGGTACCGGACGAATTGCTGCATCGGCTCTACGACACCCTGCGCATGGGACCGACGTCGGCCAATTGCTGCCCGGCACGTTTCGTATTCGTAAAGTCCAAGGCGGCCAAGGAAAAATTAGCGCCCACCCTCTCCGAGGGAAACCGCGCCAAGACGATGGCGGCTCCGGTGACAGCCATCGTCGCCTACGATTTGAAGTTTTACGAATTGGTGCCGAAACTCTTCCCGAACGCGCCCAATGCCCGCTCCTGGTTCGACTTCGACGAGAAATTCGCCTTTACCAGCGCCTTTCGCAACGGGACCTTGCAGGGTGGCTATCTCATTCTGGCGGCGCGGGCACTTGGTCTCGATTGCGGCCCCATGTCTGGTTTTAACAACGCGATGGTAGATGAGCTGTTTTTTGCCGGCACGTCCCATAAGTCGAACTTCCTCTGCAATCTCGGCTACGGCGATCCGGCCGGCGTTTTCCCGCGCAATCCCCGGCTTTCCTTCGACGAGGCCTGCCGGATCGATTAAATCGCCGACGGACGGCGATTTTGTTGTGCACTTCCGTTCGTAGCGGCCGGGTGTTGTGGGAACCGACAGCCCACGACGGTCCGATCGTTAGGAAAATGCGAATCTTCATCTGGCAAACAGGCAGATGGCAGGTTACTGTACAACCGGTTCCGCTATGTTGATCGCGCCGATACATATCTCTGACCGATCTTGCATGATCGCCGCCCTGTTGCCGGTTACCATGGTCCCGCTCCAACGGTAAGGCAAGCGTGGCGCCACAGGTTCCTATCCGCGTTTACGGACGCAAGAATTCCATCAACGTGCAGAAAGTCGTGTGGTGCTGCGCCGAGCTGGGCGTGCCATTCGAACGTATCGACGCCGGTGGCGAGTTCGGCGGCACGGCGACACCCGAATACCGCGCAATGAATCCGACCGGACGCGTGCCGACGATTGACGACGGCGGTTTCGTACTGTGGGAATCGAACGCGATCGTGCGCTATCTCGCCGCGCGCTACGGCATGGGCTCGTTGTGTCCGCGGGATGAACGCGCGCGTGCCGCGGCCGATCGCTGGATGGACTGGCAGCTCATCACCGTCTGGCCCGCGTTGCACCCGGTGTTCGTCGGCCTGATCCGCACGGCGTCCGCGCAGCGCGACCACGATGCCATCGAGGCGGCGCGGCGCCGGACGGCGGAACATCTCACGCTGCTCGATGCCCATTTAAAGAACAACAGTTATATGATCGGCGACATGTTCTCGATGGGCGATATACCGCTCGGTGTCGTCGCGCAACGCTGGTTCGCGCTGGACATCCTACGCCCCGCACTGCCCTCGCTTGCCGCATGGTACCGACGATTGCATGAGCGCCCGGCGTTTGCGCAGCACGTGGCCCTGCCGCTTACGTAAGGCCGCTCAGTTTCAACACCCGCGTCGCGACTTCTAATCCGCCGCTCGTGGCGGCGGCGCGAACTTGAGATCGCCGTCGCGTTCGAGCTGTTCCAGCAATTGAAACTCCCATTCGAGGTAGGCGCGCATCGAGTCCTCACGCTGGTTTTCGCCAAGATGATAGGGGCGCAGGTACACATCTTCGGGCTCGTCCGCCATGTGCTCATAACCTTCGGCAAGCGGCAGTCCGTGCGCGCGCCAGGCGGCGGTGCCGCCATCGAGCACGCGCACCGGCGCGTCGACCAGGCGCGCCATCTCGGGCGCCGCCAACCGCGCAAGCCGTCCATCCTCCGATGACAGCACAACGAGCGGTGCACACGGAATTTTATCGATACTCGACGTCAGGCGCGCACGAATCGCGAACCAGGCGCCTGGTATATGGCCTGCGCGATAGTTGAGGCTGCGTGCAAGATCGATCACCGCCGCCTTGCCCTGTTCGACAAGCACGGAAAGCTCCGGCGCCGAGATGGCATCGAGCCGCACCTCGTCGAGTCCCAGCACGGGCACCGACGGTACACCGGTCTCGATCGCACCGGCCGTGTGCGCGTCGCGCAGCACGACCGTGTCGCGGAATCCCATCTGCAACAACCACGATGCGACAAACACCGCACGCACGCCGTCGCTGTCGATGAGAACGAGCCGCGCGTTGCGCGTGCCGACGTAACTATCGGTGGCCTGCACCAGCTGCCCGCCGGGCGCACTGATGCTACCCGCCAGATGCCCCGCCGCGTATTCCTCCGGTGACCGTACATCGAGCAGATAGAGCGAGCGCGCGCCGATCTCTGCCCGCCAGGCCGCGAGCGCGTCGCTACCCACGATGCGCACGCCGAAGCGTTCCGCCACCCGCCGGGCCGCGGCCTGCGCCGCCTGGCGTCCGGCGGCGGACGCGCCGGGCGCACTGCGATTGGCGCCGTGTTCGAGCTTGAGTCCCGCGAGGTGCCACCCCATGGTGCCATTGCGCAGCGCCATCACGCGATTGGGAATTCCCGCGTTGATCAGCGTCTGCGCGCCGATGATGCTGCGCGTGCGTCCGGCGCAATTCACGACGACGAGGGTTTTGGGTGATGGAATCGCGTCGCGCGCGCGATACGCGAGCTCGGCGCCGGGCAGCGAAATGGCGCCCGGAATGTTCTGTACGCGATACTCGTCCCAGGGCCGGCTGTCGAGAATGACAACGTCGTCGCCGCGGTCGAGCATGGCCTTGAACGCAGTCGCCGCGATCGACGGCGTACCGTAAACGTGTTCGACGTGTTCGCCGAAAATCTTACTCGGAACATTCGTGCCGATAAAAAGTTCGAAACCGGCGGCATGCCAGGCGGGAACGCCTCCTGCGAGCTGCGCGACATTCGTGTAGCCGAAGTGCGCAAGCCGGACGGCGGCGCGTTCCGCAAGACCATCGGCGGCGTCGCACACGACAATGCGCGTGCCGCGCCGCGGGACGATTTGCGGCAGCAAAAACTCGAGCCGGCTCAACGGGACGGGCACTGCGAACAGAGGATGGCCGCGCGCATGGATGCCCTCCTCGCGCACGTCAAGCAGCGCGAATTCACCGCCGTCGCGGACGATGGACTTGAGCGTCGTGGGGCTCACCGTTCGCGGAGTATTGGCAGACATGGATCGGTTGTTGTCCTTATGGCGAGCCCGGTGTTTCACCTGCGTGCGTGGTGCTTTTACTCCCCTTCTTGCTAATGGATATCAATTCTGAGGCTTTGAAGAAATGATCCGTTGATGACCCATCCTGTCTCTCAGTGAAGTCTAGCCAACCATTATTGATGCGTCGGACAGGTAATGACACTAAGTGATATTGGCTCTGGCCCCAATTCGCGACCGTCATCGATTAGAATACCCGAATCACTTGTCAAAAGGAGCATTCATGTTACTGCTGTTTTCAAAAACCACGCTAGGAGCACTCACGCTGCAGAATCGTCTGGTCATGTCGCCGATGACGCGCAATCGTGCCACCGACAATATCCCAAACGATCTCATGGCGCGGTATTACGCGCAGCGGGCTTCCGCGGGCCTCATCGTCACCGAAGGTACATCGCCGTCTCCCAATGGGTTGGGCTACCCGCGCATACCCGGGATCTTTTCCGCGGCGCAGGTTGCAGGGTGGAAACGCGTCACCGATGCGGTTCACGCGGAGGGCGCGAAGATGTTCATACAATTCATGCACTGCGGGCGCATCGGCCATCCGCTCAATCTGACTGCGGGCGCGCGCCTGCTGGCACCGTCGGCGATAGCGGCCGCGGGCGAGATGTACACCGATGCCGAGGGGATGAAGCCGCACCCCGTGCCGCAGGCGATGACCGAGACGGACATCAAGGCCACCAGAGAAGAATTTGCGCAGTCTGCGAAAAACGCGATGGCGGCGGGATTCGAAGGCGTTGAGTTGCACGGGGCGAACGGTTATCTGCTCGAGCAGTTCATCCGCCCGAACTCGAATCGGCGCACGGATCGTTACGGCGGTTCGATCGAGAACCGGGCGCGCTTTGTGCTCGAAGTGGTCGAGGCGGTAATCAAGGCAATTGGCAAGGACAAGGTCGGTATACGTCTGTCGCCGTTCGGTGTGTTCAACGACATGCCGCTGTACGACGCGATGGAGGCGGATTACACCTACCTAGCGCAACAGCTCAATGCACGCGGGTTGGTCTACATCCACCTTGTCGACCACTCGGCGATGGGCGCGCCGCCGGTGCCTGATTCGATGAAGGCGACGTTCCGTAGCGTGTTCAAGGGCAAGCTGATTCTTTCCGGCGGCTACGACGCCGCGCGCGCCGAGAGCGATTTGGCCGCGGGTAAATGCGATCTAGTTGCCGTGGCGCGGCCGTTCCTCGCCAACCCCGATCTGGTTACGCGATGGAAAACCGGCGCGGCGGTAAATACACCCGACATGAATACGTTTTACACACCCGGACCGAAGGGCTATACCGATTACCCGGCGTTGAACGGATAGGTGTGAGGCGATTGGCCGTCTTGTTCGCCCGGCGGCGGAAACCGCGATCTGCCGCCGACTAGGTCTTGAGCCGATATCCGGTTTTGAAGATCCACGCCACGATCGCCAGGGAGATCGCGAGGAACATCATCGTCATGGCGAGGCTGACACCGACGCTGACGTCGGCAATTCCGTAGAAACTCCAGCGGAAGCCGCTGATCAGATAGACCACGGGGTTGAACAAGGTGACCGTCTGCCAGAACGGCGGCAACATATCAATGGAATAAAAGCTACCGCCCAGAAAGGTCAGCGGCGTGACGATGAGCAGCGGTACGAGTTGCAGCTTCTCGAAACCGTCGGCCCAGATGCCGATGATGAAGCCCAAGAGACTGAACGTCACCGACGTGAGCACGAGGAACAGGATCATCCATAACGGATGGGCGACTTGGAGCGGCACGAACAGGGCCGCTGTCGCGAGGATGATCAGGCCGAGGATGATGGACTTCGTCGCGGCCGCGCCGACGTAGCTCAGCACGATCTCGAGATAGGAAACCGGCGCCGATAGGAGCTCGAAGATGGTTCCCGTGAACTTGGGGAAATAGATACCGAACGACGCATTGGAGATGCTCTGCGTCAACAGCGACAGCATGATCAATCCGGGCACGATGAAGGCGCCGTAGCTAATCCCTTCGATGTGCGCGATGCGCGAACCGATCGCCGCGCCGAAAACGACGAAATACAACGATGTCGAAATCACCGGGGAGATGATGCTCTGCAGCAGCGTGCGCCAGGCG
>JBGPGJ010000078.1:0-7495 GCA_041483795.1 Sulfurifustaceae bacterium | reverse complement strand
TGGGTCGCGGCGAATCAGGCCGACGAAATTGTAGTTGTGGATCCAACCGGTAAAGTAATCGCCAAGCTCGGCGATTTTGACGGAATCGATCCACATGGCGCACCACGCGGGCTGCTGTTTCCGGCCAGCCTCGTTCGCAGCGGAAACTTCATCTATATCACGAACCTCTCGCTCGACCTTCGGCTCTTCGGCCTACCGCAACCGGTGGATGCACAATGGGCGGCGCAGGTCACGAGCCATACGGTTTCCAGAATTCCGGCGCACTTGCCACGCATAAGAGATTTCTGAGGCGCCCGCTAGCCAGAGTTTACCGGAAGAGGAAATGACGAGGCCGGAGTCATTTATCGAAATGACTCCGGCCACTGTGACTATGGCTGCGACGGTTTAACCCCCATCCAAATGAAACAAAGGCCGCGCCTGCGGCCTTTGTTTTGGAAAATCGCTCGACCTCCTTTGCCCGACCGCCTTGCGGTTTTAGCCCAGTGCGGTCGCGCGCGTTTTCTTTTCCCATCCACGACATTGCCAAGTCGGCGTGCCCAGCGGCGCGATCAAACCGTGGCGCAGCAACCTGGCGCGCGCGTCCTCGGCGTCACGCATGAACCACGCATAGGCAGAGCCGAGACGAAACGTGTAGCCCCAGGCGGCCATGGCGGCGCAAATCTCGCGAACTGACACACCCAACTGCTGCGCGAGGACGATCTAGAGATAACACACAGCGTCCTCTTCGGCGTGCTCGCCACCCGCGTCGGTGTGCAACCGTGCGCGGCATTCGCCATCCATGCAGACGGTATGCGCGGCCTCGTGCAACGCCGAGTGCAACGGGGTATCGGCGCGTACGTGCACAATCGTGCCGACCAGACCCGCCTCCGGCGCGCCCCAATAGCAGCCCGGAATTGCCGACCCGTCATTGAGTCGTATGAGTCGCAAGCCATAACGCGCGAGCAAAGCTCGCAGTGCCAACGCATTTTGTGGATGACATGTGATCATTCGCAACCTTGAGAAGACACAAAAGGCGTATAGAGAAGTGGCCCCACTGTGTCGAAAGATAATTTAATCGCACTTACTTTTCGCCCGTCACCGCGCGCCTAGACTCCTTGCCGACTTTATTGACGGTCTCGACACCTTCTGTCGCGGCGTGACCGACAGGATTTTGCCTGCTTTCTTCGCGCCCTGCGCACCTTTGTGCACCACCGAGGCGGTCTCAACGGGAATCGTCCGGGCAGTTCGAAATGACCTACCCTATAAAGGGACAACGGATTAGCAGCTGTAAGAGTGGAAAAGGACCGAAATTCAACCTCAGTTACGGGTGCATCGCGAAACCCCGTGCGTAGAACGGACCTCACGCCTTCCGTTCCAGACCTCGACGCAGAGCGTATCCGCATGTTGTTCAAACAGGCGACGCCCACTTTGCTGTTGGGCCTCGGCGTCGCCACCATCCTGACAACGGTTCTGTGGTCGCAAACCGACCGCGTCTGGCTTTCTACTTGGATTTCATTATTGGTGGTCGTCACCGTGTTGCGTGTCGCGCTGGTGAGTGCATTTTTTCGTTTGCTACCCACCAATCTAAAACGCTGGGAGACGTTTTACGCAGTTGGCGCCGCGATCGGCGGTACGGTGTGGGGTGCGGCGGGATGGCTGCTCGAGGTCACACCATCGCTGTTATATCAGGTGCTGATCATGGTCGCGCTCGCCGGAAACACTGCCGGCGCCATTGCGTCGAATGCGGCGTCGTATCGAACGTACCTTGTCTTTTTGGTACCGACGCTTGCACCCCTTGCGGTCTGGGAGCTGCAGAGCGGCCAACCCACGGGAGTCGCCATTGCCGCGATGGTGATGTTGTTCGCGTGCCTACTGGCGGTAACGGCGTTGAATTACCACCGCAATCTGATCGAGTCGCTGCGTATCCGTCGGGAAAACCTCCTTCTCAGCACGGAGATCCGACTGGCCGCGAGCGTCTTCGACAACAGTTTGCAGGGTGTCATCATCACCGACATCGAAGAACGCATCGTCAAGATAAATCCCGCGGTGACCGAGATTACCGGTTATAGCGCGTCGGACGCGAACGGAACGCCCTTGCGCCAGTGGTTATCTGACGAAGACGACGTGACGTTTCGCCAGACGGTGACGACCGCTATCGATAGCACCGGAAAATGGGAAGGCGAGACCTGGTATCGGCGCAAGAATGGCGAGGTGTTCCCGGTCTGGCAGTCAATCACGACCGTAACCAACCAGCGCGGCGAGCCGGCGCGGCGCATCGTTATTTTTGGCGACATCAGCGAACGTAAGCGCGCCGAAGACAAGATTCGCCGAATCGCCTATCAGGACGCGCTGACGAATCTGCCCAACCGCCGCGTGTTCGAAGATCGCCTCGGCCACGCCATCGAACGCGCCAAACGTCACGGAATACGGTTCGCCGTCCTATTTGTGGATCTCTACAACTTCCGATCGATAAACGACTCGCTCGGGTACCAGGCAGGCGATCAACTTTTGCGTGCAACCGCGCAGCGTCTGCAACAAAGGGTACGTCAAGAAGACACCGTGGCAAGAATCGATGCCGACAAGTTCGGACTGATTATCGAGGCGATTATAACCGCGGGCGACGCCGAGACGGTGGCGCAAAACGCTGTCGCGGCACTTAAATCCCCCCTTAACCTTCGCGCTGGAGAAATCAATCCGGCCTGTTCCATCGGCATCGCCATCTGCCCGCAAGACGGACTGGATGCCGGCGCGCTCATCGGGAACGTCGATACGGCCCTGAACCAGGCGGTAAAACAGGGGGAGAATTGCTACCGATTTTATTCGACCACTATGTCGCTCGAAGCTGCCGAGCGCCTTTCCATGGAATGGGCATTGCGCCGCGCCATCGAGCGCAATGAACTGGTGCTGTATTACCAGCCGCAGTATTCGCTCGCGCTTGGCCGCGTCGTCGGAGCCGAAGCGCTCGTGCGCTGGCAACATCCGGAGCGTGGGTTGCTGCCGCCGGGCGACTTTATTTTCTTGGCCGAGGAAACGAAGTTAATCCATCCGCTATCGCGGTGGGTATTGCGGCGCGCAGTGCGGGATTGGCGTGAACTCGCGCAAAATCGCAAACAACCGTTACGCCTGAGCGTCAACGTCTCAGGGCACCAGTTTTCACAGCCCGACTTCGTCCCCTCGGTCGCCGGCGAACTCCGCGATGGCGGTATACCGCCCGAACAACTCGAACTTGAGATCACGGAATCTGTATTGATTCACGACGCACGAGCCGCCACCGCGATTCTGCAACAGCTCAAGGACCTCGGCGTGCGCATAGCGATGGATGACTTCGGCACCGGGTATTCTTCCCTGAGTTACCTGGCCACGCTGCCAATAGATACGGTCAAGATTGACCGCGCCTTCATCAGTGGTCTGGGTACCAACAAATCCAACATGGCGCTCGTCAAGGCCGTTCTGCAAATGTGTGAGGCACTCAAACTGGAGGTCGTCGCCGAGGGCGTCGAGACTGAAGCGGAAGCCTTGGCACTACAGGAATTGGGCGGCGATATATTTCAGGGTTACCTGTTCAGTCGGCCGGTGGCAAAAGAATTGTTCTCGGAAAAAATTGCGTCAACACGCCTTAATCTGGTTGCCGGCTAACGCGCGGAAGGAATGGGGTCGAACGGAGAAAACACGGGGTCTCAGAGGAAACAGCGGGCTGCTCGCTCAGCGCGCGGCTGGCCTACGGTGCGGGTGCGACTTGCAGACCTTCGTTGGGGACAAGCAGCCGTAGCGGCTGGGGTCGGGCCACCGCGTAGCCTTGCGCGTAGTCGATACCGAGCGCCCGCACCTGCGCCGGCAGCGCTTCGCTCTCGACCCACTCCGCGATCAGCGTTGCGCCGATCGCCCGACCGATGTGACACACGGCTTCGACCATCGCCCGGTCAACCGAGTCGGTGAGAATGTCGCGCACGAAGGTTCCTTCGATCTTGAGGAAATCAACCGGAAGATTTTTGATATATACCAGCGAGCTCAGCCCCGATCCGAAATCAACCAGCGCGAACTTACAACCCCGCGCGCGTACCGCCTCCATAGACAGTCATCATCGCGCAGCGAGATGACGCAGGAGCCCCTCTCTGCCGGCCTGCATCACGCCGGCGTGATTCCGTACGTATATCGGCCGCAACAGCGGTGCCAGCAATTTCATCCAGGGCTTGTCCGCGCGCGCGCCATTCGTAACGCACCTGCGTCTGTCCCCCCAGCACCTGTAACTCCCAGCGCCCGGTACCCGTGAGATCGCCGCTCGCCTGACCCTCAATCAAGGTCGGGCGCTGCACGCGCGTGGTGTGCATCCCGAAGGTAATCTCATAGGGTAGGCGCGTGGCCCATACAAAGCGCCGCGTAGCGCCGAGCCCGTCGGCGTCTCCCGGCCCAAGCTCGGAAACCTCCTTGACGTAGCGCCACCACGTCGGCCATTTGCGCACGTCTTGTATCGCCTTCCATACCGTCTCGATGGGCGCGGGAATCATCCAGTTCGTTATCAGCACAAACTCATTCATGTTCTTCAATCCCGGTTAGCCTCCTCACTTCGCACCCGCGACTTTTTGAACACCGCCGGGCGAAGAAGCGCCGGGCGACAGGACGTTAAATATTACGCCGACGTCATACAAATTGTGACACATCGTTGCTGGGCGGTCTTTTACCAAATTCCATACTTTTTTTGTACTTAACATAATGATTCGTCGGGAAATCGAGCATTGTGCGTGCAGATTATTCCTCTCGCCAGCTATTCCCAGCGAAGGAATCAGCTAGCCTAAACAGTCAGCCTGCTTTCGCTTTTCACGGATGAAGGCTACTTTGGTAATTAAACCGAAACAGGAGATTCGCTGCCGTGGCGGCAAGTAAGCCGGATTCGCCGTGCAATCGGAGGTGCACACTCGACCCTGACACAGATATTTGTCTTGGGTGTTATCGCACGCTTGAAGAAATCACCGGCTGGTCGAGCTACTCGGCCATGCAAAAACTGGCGGTGCTTGAAAAGCTTTCGAACCGCAAAAGGGAATATTCGCTTAAACGAACAACTGTGCGATCACGACGAACTGATGGCGAGTAACTCTCTAAGAAGACAAAAACCCTCGGCGCCGTTCGCGTAGGCATGCGCCGGCGCATGCCCAAATTACTTTCCCCGACGGATGGCCTCCCGGCAACGACTCGCGGCGGGTTAAACCGAAATTAAACACCGAATAACACAAAGGCCGCGCAGGCCGCCTTTGTGTTCGGCATAACTCTGAAGTATCCCTAATTCCCCGCTGACTTCTTATTCTCGGCTTTATTTCGTTCGCGTAAAGCTAAAAGCTGCTGTTTGCGCCCGCTTACCATCGTTGTATAGCGTCCATTCTTGTTTAAGCTCATCGGCGCTTACCCGCGTCAACGTCAGGTTGTGCATATGAGTGTCTTTTTTGGCATTCATATTCGTGCCATCGATAAAACCAAAGTTGATTTGATTGTTATTGTCGCTTTTGGCGGCGCGCATCCGGGGTTGGTTGCCCAGCATGCAGTAGTGAGACAACATCAGGCTATCGCCGTTCTGATGATAAGCCGTGACCATTTCCTTTGGAGTACCTTTGAATATCTTTTCAACCACGACGCTGCCGTCCCCGCTCAATTGGTACTCAAGAAGTACCGGCTTGTCCTTCTCACCGTCGTTGTAGCCCTCCCACGTGCCGACGAGTGACTTGACCATTTCAAACTGCTTATTGCTGACCCTCTGTTGTTCCGCGTTGCTGTTGTACGCCAGTAAACTAAGCAAAATAACGCTGTAACTCAAAAATGATGGATTTCTTCATGGTACCCTCCCGAGGTTTGACTCAATACATGGCAACCAGACGTCCCAGACAACCTGTCCAGCCTTGCTGATGGTGCTTGGCAGACTCTTCCGTAGCCAAGCCCGTATGGACCAGCGTCAATTCAGTCTGATCTCCTTTCTTTCTAAAACTTATTGTGACGAGAGACGTTTCCGGTGTTTCGGCGTTCTCCCACTTCCAGGTAAAAACCAGTTCGGTTGGCCGCTCTATCGTTTGGTAAGTTCCGACGGCGGTGTGCACTTTTCCGTCGGGATCGGTCATGGCGATCTTGTAGCGACCTCCCTTGCGCACATCCAACTCCAGCACTTGCGTCTTAAATGCATCCGCGGGCGCAAACCACTTCGTCAGCGCCGCGACGGTGGTCCAGGCGTCAAATGCCGCTTGGATATTCGCCTTCAGTGTTCGGCTTAGGGTAATCGTGGTATCAACTTTGGAATCCATGCTTTTCCTCCCGTTAGGACCGGTCCAGATATCTCTCGAGACGATCCAGATTGCGTTGCCAAAATTGTTCGTAGTCCCTGAACCATGCGTGCGCCGTTTTCAGGGGTTTGCCGTTCAGCCGACAGCGCCGCTTGCGACCGTCTTTGATCCGTTTGATCAAGCCGGCGTCTTCCAAGACATTTAAATGTTTGGTGATGGCTGGTAACGACATGGCGAAAGGCTCGGCAAGCTCGGTCACAAGCGCCTCTCCCCGGGCCAGGCGGGCCAGGATCGCGCGTCGCGTGGGATCCGATAACGCCGCGAACGTCGAATTCAACCCGGTCGCATTTAAGTTAACCATATGGTTAAATATTAGCGCAATCCGAAGATGAAGAAAAGGGGGTCGGTGTTACGGGGATCTGGCCTTTCTGCCGCGCTTCAGCGCGCGCCTCCCACCGTGATTCGCTACGGCTGATACAGCCTGTGGCGGTTGTGCCAATCGAGGATGCCCTCGTTGGGGTAGCGCGGAAAATGATGTTGGCCTTGGCCCTTAGGGATCGTCACCCAGGGCGCGGCGAAGTCGAGCATAATGTGGAGGGTCTCTGGGGGCTTGGGCAACGGCGTGTCCACAGCCGAGGCAAACGGATAGATCCACTCGGGCCATTCGGGGTGGGCAACCCAAAGCGCGCTGCCGCAGCCGGTACAAAAGTGACGCTTGGTGGTGCTGGTCTTGAACTCGCCGGGGTGATCGGGATCTTCTGCGCGCGCCTGAGGAAACCCCACATGCTGCTGGCCTTCGACCTTCAGCGTGTCAGCCTGCGCCATGATATTAATGGCGTAGCCGCCTCCACCTCCAGTCTTGCGGCAGATCGAGCAGTAACAACGCATGTAGGGATAGGGCGTGTGCGATACGGCGGAGAATTTCACCCGGCCGCAGTAACAAGATCCTTGGATTTCCATTGCTACCTCCCGAGGCGATAGGGAATGCGGTTGACGATGATAACCGGAGTCAGCTTCCCCAAGACAGTCGTCATCGCGCAGCGAACGGAAACTGTAGCCAGGTAACGTCTTCCGGACGAAAGGGGTTACTTCTTGATGCCTGCCCGTGTAATGAACGTTCATAGCAACCTCCCTTCACTTTCTCAACGCGCCTACGACGACGAAGCGATCTCCGACGAAACCTTCTTCACCTTCACCCGCCGCTGATGGGTGGAGGGAATCCGCATATCCTCGCGGTACTTCGCCACCGTGCGGCG
>JBGPGJ010000077.1:0-7571 GCA_041483795.1 Sulfurifustaceae bacterium | reverse complement strand
TCGCTTTTGAAGCGCGAGGCGCAACGGCGCATTCTCGACGATCACGCGAACCTCACCGACACGGTGACCGAGCTCGAACGTCACTATCGTGAGTGGCGCACGCTTTCAGAACGCCTCGATACGCTGGCGCGCGAGTCCTCCGATCGCGCCGCGCGCGTGGAGTTGTTGCGCCATCAGGTGCGCGAACTCGAAGCGCTCAATCTCACCGCCGACGAAATCTCGCGGCTCGAAGAAGAACATGCGCGCCTGGCCAACGGCGCGGAGCTGGTCGAAGGCGCGCAAACCGTGGCACAAGCGATCTACGACGATGACGAGCAGGCCTGCGCGGCGCAGCTTGCGCGCGCGCAGAGCCGACTCGACGCGCTCGCGCGCTTCGATCCGAAGATGGGCGAGATCGCGGCACTGCTGAGCGAGGCTGCGATTCAAGTAGATGAGGCCGCTTCCCGGCTGCATCAGTATCTCGACTCGCTGGAACTGGACCCGGCACGCCTGGAGTGGGTCGAGGCGCGCATCGCACAAATACATGACCTTGCGCGTAAGCACCGGGTAAAGCCGGAAGAACTGTCACAAGTATTCGAACGGCTCAAAACCGAGCTTTCCGATGTCGAGAATTACGACCTCAACCTCGATCGCCTGAAAGAAGGCACCGCGCGCGAACGCGATGAATATCTTAAGCTTGCGAAGGAAATTTCGCGCAAGCGCAAGGAGGCGGCGAAGAAGCTATCGCAATCCGTCACGTCCGGCATGCACGAACTAGGCATGCCGGGTGGGCGCTTCGAGATTGCACTCGAACCACTTCCGGAAGGCGAGTTGTCCAGCTACGGTCTGGAACGTGCGGAGTTTCTGGTGAGCGCAAATCCGGGTCAGCCACCCAAACCACTGACAAAGGTCGCATCGGGCGGCGAACTTTCGCGCATCAGTCTTGCGATCCAGGTCATCACGAGCGCACATGGTCATATCCCAACGCTGATCTTCGACGAAGTGGACGTCGGCGTGGGCGGACGCGTGGCAGAGATCGTCGGACGCGAATTGCGCGCGCTCGGAGAAAAACGTCAGGCGCTATGCATCACGCATCTGGCCCAAGTCGCGGCCCAGGGGCAACGCCATATCCAAGTCTCCAAGCGCGCCGAGGGTGCCACGACCCACATCGAGGCGCGCGCGCTTACCGGCGCCGAGCGCGTTTCCGAGATCGCGCGTATGATAGGCGGTATCGAAATCAGCAAGAAAACGCTTGCCCACGCCGAGGACATGCTAACCCGTGTCTCCTGAAACTTCTCTTGCCACGACTGCCGTGATACCGCAGGTACGTCCCGCGGCGATTCACGACGTGCCCGAAATTCACCACTTTCTCGAAATTTACGCCGCGCAAGGCAATCTGCTGCCACGCACAATGAGCGAGCTGTACCAGCGCTTGCGCGACTTCTTCGTTATCGAAATCAACGGCCGAATCGCCGCCTGCGGCGCGCTCGAAATTTTCACCGAAGACCTCGGCGAGGTTCGCTCGTTGGTCGTGGATGACGCTTACAAGGGCCAAGGCTTCGGGCGGGTACTGGTTAAACGCCTGCTCGAAGAGGCGCGCATTATCGGCTTACGGCGCATCATGGCGCTCACCTACGTGCCTGAATTTTTCCACAAACTCGGTTTTCACACCGTGTCAAAGGACACACTGCCCGAGAAGGTCTGGGGCATATGCGTGAAATGCTACAAGTACAACTCCTGCGATGAGATTGCGGTGCTGAAGGAGCTGCGTTAACCGCGGGTTGTCTCATTGTTCGAGTTCGCCCTACGGGGTAGTTTTTTCGACGGTAATCTCCACGCGGCGGTTTTTCCATCGGCCGTCGAGACTATCGCTGCCGTCCGGTTTTAAATTCGGTGCCACCGGCCGGGTTTCCGAGCGCCGTGGCGGCGTTCAGGTTGTGGGAGGTACAGCTCGCGAGGTCCGCCTCATCCGTTCCGTCGAGTCGCCACGACCGGACCACCGCGGCGCTCGTCGTCGGATCGCCGGTCAGGTAGTCCACGACCACGATTCGCGGGTCGGCACCCGGAATGACGTAGAAGCCGTTCGCGTCCAACAGTGGTAGGTAGGTGTGGCTGGCGTCCGCCGCCAGCACGACGGTGCTCGACGCCGTGGCCGAATTCCTGAACGTCGTGGGCGGGAACCTCTCCGCCTCCGCGGCGCGGATGGGGGGGGGAAACTGTGACGCATCTTCTGGCGGGTGGCGCCGATTTCCTTTTTCGTCACGACCCCCGTCGCCGCCACGCCTTTGCGCTGCAGACGGTGCGAAAAGATCAACGCGTCCGCGGTGAAAATGACGCCGAGCGCCAAAAAGAGACTTGCCGATGCCGAAGAACACGCCGCCGAACCAGAACCACACGTTGCGGGCATTGATGAGCCGCTTGCGCATATCACCGCGGTCCTCGGCTTCGGGCGCTATTTCTGCAGCACCATCTCCTGACGACTTAGCAGATCGCCGCCCAGCGCGACGACAATGATCTCGCGCACCAGCCCTACTCCAGGGACAAAATGCCGTTCGACCGTGGTGTTGCCCTGCTCGACAAGCACAACGTAGCCCTGAGCGTCACCCCCCTGCATCTTTACCGGCAACGGTCCCCACATGCTGTAGATCTGTCGATAGGACTTGTCCTTCGGCCGGTAGCTCCACTTCGCAGGCGACTTGAGCGGCAGCTTCCACAAAACCTGCGGCGGCGTAAGCGTCACCGTTTCGCCCTCGGTCTTGCGCTGCGTGGCAGTCAGGCCATGCTTGTCTAATCGCCACCATTCCTCGAAGACCAGGCGATCGTTGCGCCGCATTTCGACGTGCGTGCCGTTCGCGTCGGTCCCCGCGACCTTCATCGTGACGGTCGCGCGGTATTTGCCGTCCGCGCCGGGCTTGATGTCGGGCAGATTGATCCTGGCTCCCTCGCCGGCTTCCTGCACGAACGAGTACGTCCAGACCTGTCCGTCGCGCAGCGGGATCAGCTGCTCATTGCTGCGAGACTTAGCGGCCTGCGGCTCGTGCGCGGCCACCTCGAAGTCCACCGACTTCCACGGCGTTCCGTCCGCGGCGACGTCGAAACGGTACTTCCCCGCCGGCATCGGCTTGGGAAACTCGAGGTGGAAGCTGCCACGGTCGTGTCCCTTGAGCGCCAGCGTGGCCGTGCCAATCTGCAAATTCGGCGACGGAGCCCTCTCGACATCGACCGCAGTCCAAGTCGCCTGCAACTCCTTATGCGACGCGCCCTTCGAAACCCGGAAGGTGGCGTAGGTCTCCTTGGTGCCGGCCGGGAAAACGCGGGTTGGATAGACCGGCGACATGTCGGCCGCGCGCGCGAGGCACATTTCGAGCGCATTGTCCTGTGCCGTTGCCGCCCCATACGGCGCGATCGCGGTTGCGAGAATCAGTGCGACTTGCAAGAGAAGCAGTCTGGACGGTTTGCGCATGATTTACTCCTTAATAATAGCGATTCAGTTTCCGCTTTCGGTGAAGCGCTGGTGAAGACCGGTGCGCTGACTGACGCGCAGCTTGCGAAACGGCTCGCCGCGTTCAAGAAGGATCAGGACGCGTATCAGGGAACCGTCCTCGTGCTGGTCGATCGCGACAAGACGGGCCTCGCGAGTCCGGCGGTTGATCTCGCGATGAAGTTCCTCATGCGGCTCGCCAACCTCACGGTGAAGCTGCTCGAGCTGAAGGACTCGGTTCCCCCGTCGAAGGGCGTGACGACCTGCACTGCGCGCAGCGGCGGAGCGTTCAGTTGGTGCATGCCGTGCACTCCGGTGGACACCAAGGTTTGCAGATCGGCTTCGGCAACGGGTTTCCCTTCTTGTCCACATAGACGCACTTCTCTCCCATCGGACAGACCTTTCCCTTGCCGCCCAAGGGTGTCACTACCGTGCCTCCCTTGTCCGCCGCCATCGCGACACCGAGCAGGGTCGTCGTGATCATTAGTGCCGCTGCTAATACGGTCATTATTGTTGTTCTCATACATAGTCTCCTTTCAGGGTTAACAAAGTGGTTTTCATGACAGTTCTCCTTTTCTCACTGGGTTTTTCGAAACAGCTCGTATGGCGTGTCAGACTCATTGAATGACACCGATGGTGGTCACACTGAGCCTCGGCGATGCCCGGTGAGCCGGTCGCACCCGACGCGAAGTCGGTGATCCTCGATGCGACCAGCGAGTTCCTCAACGTGGTCGGCGGCAATCTGTCCGCGGCCGCCGCGCGAGTGGGAAAGAAGATCGGGCTGTCCGCCCCCGAAGAGCGGAGACATCCCGAACGGGCCGGGAATGGTGGTAGCCCGATTCGACACACCCAAAGGCGAGATCGACTTCGTTTTCATCGCTCAGGGAACGTAGATGCCGTAGTCGCTCGTCGCGCCCGTCAGGATCGGCGTGACCACTCCGGTATCGTTGTCGAACGAGACCGTGTCGAGTCCCCCCGCCGCTATGTGGCTCGTGACGAAGAACTCGCGATTGCCTACGCCGTTGCCGGTGAAGAACACGCCGTTGCAGGCCTGCGTGTCGAGCTGCACGTTTACGCTCGCGTCCACCGTCGCCAGGAACGGATGATTGGCAGCGTCGAGGTAGATGATCTTGCCGTTCAGGACCTTCGCGGTCGCAGAAGATATCGAGAGATTGTTGCTGATCAGAGTCACCATCGAACCGTCGTCCGGCGCCGCGAACAGGCTCCCGTCGGATTGGAAGATCACATTGCTGCCGATCGCACCGGAATAGAGCGCGCGGTAGCTCGCGAGCCCGGGGCCCTGCGTCGCGCCGATGTAGACCCAGTAGGCGTCGGTGCCGCTGCTACCGCGCGAGAGCACCTTGCCATCCGGCAGATACCAGGCGTTGAAAAAAACTCCCAGGCTGGTCACACCGTTTGGCGTGACGACGTTGTCCATCGTGTTCGAGTCCGCGAATGCGAACTCGTGAACCGTGTTGAGATTGCCGTGCGCTGGATCGGTGCTGCAGAGCACCAGGAGCTTCGATCCATCGGCCGAGTAGGACGTGTTGGACGCCAGCGTTGGCTCCCCTTTGCAGACGTACGGGACTTTGGTCTGTGCGGAGTGTCCGGTCGAGGCCTGGATCCAGAGGCGGAAGCTGCTCGCGCCGGTCTGTGTCACGAAGACCACCTGACCAGAAGTCCCGGCCTGCGCCGACGGCGACATTCCCAGATAGATGTCGGCCATTCCGTTGTCGGTCGAGAGCGCAGCCGGAGCGCCCGCCCCATTCACCGGCTGCGTGAAGAGATGATGGGTCGCGTTGTCGAACGTGATCGCGGAGGTCGCGCTGATGTCGACCGCCTCCCGGCCGGTCGTTCCCGGCAGATGCGCGGCTGGCGCGATGCCGTCGCTCGCCCAGACATCGGTGTTGCCGGCGATCGTACAGGTGATGAGCACTCCGGCCGGGTGAATCACGTCGGCCGATGGCGGCGGCAATGCGGGGTCGCAGCCGGAAATGAGGAGGCGATCGTCGGTTCCGTCGAGCGAGTTGGAACGTATCGCGTAGTCGCCCACCGTCGATCCGTCGGCGCTCGTCGTATCCAGATAGATGACCCGGCCGGCGGGTGCCTGGAATCCGAGATACGTGTAGTAGTGGCCGGCGGCTGCGGCGAGAATCTTCCGCTGACTCGAGGTGTAGGCGCCGAGCTCTTTCGAGCCGAGTCCCGACGCGGGAGACGCGGCGAGTGAATAGAGAGCGCCCGGAACGCCCTTGCTCGGCAGCTGGTGCGCGCCGGGAACGATGTTCGTGAGCGGTCCGCCCGAAGTGTCGGACTCGGAGAGCGCGACCAGCCCGACCTCTTCCACGCCGGCATCGTTACGGAAGTCGACGAGGTAGCCGCCACCGCCTCCGCCATTGCCTCCTCCTCCGCCGGTGTTGTTGTATCCTCCGCCGCCACTCCCGCTCCCGCCGCAGGCGGTGAGCCCCAGGACCGCGAAGAGGATAAGAAATACTCTTGTTGTGCTGTCAGTTTTCATCGTTCGGTCTCCTACTTATTGGTTCGGTCGGTGCTCACACTTCTTTCAGTCAATGCAGGGTGCGCGGTGCGCACGCGACGCCTGAATTCGTCGGTCACGGTGCGCTGTGCGGACCCCGCGCTTGCTATTCCCACAGTGCTTGACGTGGGTATATATAGACGGGTGCACGGTTTATTTCCCGGAACCCGTTCCGGTTTTGAGAAAATTTGTCGCGTGTCTTGGCGATTTTGTGAACCGGTTCACATATCGCCTTTGCCGGTGTCGGCCGGCCCGGGCGGCGCGCTATCGCCTGGGGCAGCGCCGATCACCACGATGCTCTTGCCGTGCACCTGGATCAGCCCCTGTTCTTCGAGGTTGCGCAACACCTTGCCGGTCATCTTGGACGAGCAGTTGACCAGCCGGCTCAGCTCCTCGTGCGAGATGCGCACCAACATTCCATCGGGATGGGTGATCGCCTGGGAGTCAGAGGCGAGCTGCAGCAACGCGCGCGCGACGCGGCCGGTCACATCGAGGAAGGCCAGGTGGCCGAGCTTCTCGCTGGTCGCACGCAGGCGCTCGGCGATTTGCACGGTCAGTTGTAGCAGAAGCTTCGGTTGTTCTTGGATGAGGGTGTTGAACCGATCGTAGCCGATCGTGGCGATCTCGCATTCGGTGCGCGTGCGCACGTAGGCGCTGCGTTTGACGCTGGTACCGAAGAGCCCCAATTCACCGAAGAATTCCCCGGGGCCGAGATACGAGAGAATTAACTCATGGCCGTCCGGGTCTTCCATCATCACCGTGACCGAGCCGCGTAGGATGAAGAAAAGCTCGCCCGGTGTCGCGCCTTCCTGGACGATCAGGCTCTTTGCGGCAAAGCGCTTGCGCGTCGCCGCGGCGAGCATCTTTTCGATCTCGGGCGTGACGGGTTTGGGAAGGTGTGCCATGAGCGCGGTTGCCGGCCACTCAGTCCGGTCGGGTACACCCCGGCAGGGAAGAATCGTCGGGGTTTGAAGGGAGATCCTGTTCATACTCCGCCATGCCGCCACTGCGGGCGGCGAGGCCCAGGAATAGAATTAATTAGGAGTAAGCAACGCCCCCACCGGTTGTGCCTCATTTAGGATATTCACGCTCGTCGTTTCGAGCTCAACAGTATCCCGAAGCAAATCTAGGGCGTAAATTAGACGTCGGTGATATAACTTTCGTTAGCAGTCACGGCAGAGACGATAATGCACGAAACGAAGCAAGGACTGACGATATTGCTCGCGGACGATCACGCGCTGTTTCGTGCGGGCATGCGCCATGTGCTGCGCGAACTGCACGACGCGGTCGTCATTCTGGAAGCGAAGGACGGCGCGGAAGCCGCGGCGCTCGTCACGCGTGATCCCCGGCTGGACCTAGTGCTGCTGGATCTGGCCATGCCGCACATGGACGGCCTTGGCGGGCTCGCGGCACTGCGTCAACGCGCGCCGGGGGTGCCGATCGTAATTCTCTCGGCCTCGGAGAGCACGCACGATATGCGCGCCGCGCTGGACGCAGGGGCGATGGGCTTTATCCCCAAGTCGTCTCCCGCGGAGGTGGTATTGGGTGCGCTTCGCCTGGTGCTTGCCGGCGGCGTTT
>JBGPGJ010000076.1:0-7791 GCA_041483795.1 Sulfurifustaceae bacterium | reverse complement strand
GTCAAAATCCGCATGCCGATCGTGATGGGTTGAATATGGAATTGAACGACAAAGTCCGTTGGCTGCGCGATCGTCTGCGGGAGCGGTTTGGGAACGTCGAAGGTCGTCTGCGCACAGGTCTCTTCGGTTCGGGCGAAGCAATCACCGAGGACACCGACTTCCTACCAAACTTCTGCACCGGCTGGGTGATCTTCAATGTCGTGGTGGTGGCGGAGCTGCTGGCGATCGTGGTCACGCTCATCATGCCGCGCGGCTTCATTTCGCTGTCGGCAGGACAGGACTTGCTGTTCGTCTCGCTTTTTATTCAGTGGGTCGCGCTCGCCGGAACCGCAACGTTGTGTTACACCCGACGCTGGCTGAACCGTCTGCCGAGTCTGCGTGCACTGGCCGCCGCTTACGCGTTGCTGTTGCTCATCACCTTCGCAGTCGGAGAGATCACCCTATGGATGCTGTGGCTCACGAACAAGATTCCGGCGGCCCACACCGAGTGGTACGCCGACTTCCACCTGCTCAACCTCACCGTCAGCGCCATCGTCAACGGACTGCTGCTGCGCTACTTTCTCGCCAAGCACGAACTCAAGCAGCGCACGCTCTCGGAAGCGCGCGCTAAGCTGCAGGCGCTGCAATCGCGCATCCGCCCGCACTTTGTGTTCAACTCCCTCAATATCATCGCCTCGCTCGTGCGCACCGACCCGGAAAAAGCGGAAAAGGCGATCGAAGACATGGCCGATCTGTTTCGCATGATGCTGTCGCAAGATGAACAGCTCGTGCCGGTGAAAAACGAGGTTGACGTGGCCAAACAATACCTGGCGCTCGAGAGCCTGCGGCTGGATAATCGCCTGCAGGTCGAGTGGGATATCGGCACGTTTCAGCGCAAAGTGGTGATGCCGATACTGACACTGCAACCGCTGCTGGAAAACGCCATCCGCCACGGTATCGAAGAGTTGCCGACGGGCGGCACGGTCGGCGTGCGGCTGTGGGAGGATGCCGGCACGATTTACATCCGCGTGACCAATCCGGTACCGAGCGCGCGGCGCAAGCAACGAATTACCACCAGCCACGTCCAGTCGCTCGACAACATCCGCCGTCGCTTTCACAGTCACTATGGCGACGCCGCCAGCCTGACTGCCACCGAGGAAAACGGGCAGTTTATCGTCACCGTGGCGCTGCCGATACGGGGAGAGAAATCATGAGAGTACTGATCGTAGACGATGAAAAACTCGCGCGCGACCGCTTGCGCGAGCTGTTGAACGATATCGGAGGCTACACCGTCGTGGGCGACGCCACGAACGGCGCCGAAGCCGTGGAGAAGGCCTCCGAGCTGAACCCCGACGTGTTGCTCATGGACATCCGCATGCCGGGCATGGATGGCTTGGAAGCGGCGATGCATCTGATGGGCATGGAAAACCCGCCGTCGGTCATTTTCACCACTGCCTACGATCAGCACGCACTCGATGCCTTCGAGGTGAACGCGGTGGATTACCTGTTGAAACCGATCCGCAAGGATCGCCTGGCAAACGCGCTGACCAAGGCGCGCAAGCTCACCATGAAACAGGCGCGCGAGATTCATCAGGCGCGGGCGGAGCCCGCTACGCGCACGCATATCAGCGTGCATCTGCGCGGCAACATCCGCCTGGTTCCGGTACAGGACATCCTTTACTTTACCGCCGATTCGAAGTACGTCGTAGTGCGCACACCGACCGAGGAGCACCTGATCGAGGATTCGCTCGTCAACCTCGAAAAAGAATTCGGCGACCGCTTCCTGCGCATCCATCGCAACGCGCTGATCGCCACTGCCTGTATAAAAGGCATCGAAAAAAGCCCCGCCGGCACGTGGCAAGTAGTGCTCAAGGACACGGATAAAAAACTCGACGTCAGCCGCCGCCATACCGCTCACGTGCGTCGCTGGGCGCGCAATCGGCCGATATTGAAACCGGCTTGATGAAAAACCTAAGGCAAAGGCGCGCGGACGCAAATTGGGATGCCCTCCCTGGCGTCGCGCGAGCGGCTACGAGCAACCACAGCCCACACATCCATGTGTGGGCGCTCAGCGGCGCCGATGCACGTTAAGTGCATCGGCGATAACTCCGCTTCGCCTTTGCGTCTTTGCGGTGCAAAGTAGTTTTTTTCCGCCCCGACCGCCGTGAAATCGCTCCGCCTCGGTACCCGCAAAAGCCCGCTCGCGCTGTGGCAAGCCGAACACGTGCGCGCGCGGCTTCTCGCCCACCACCCGGATCTACGCGTCGAGTTAGTAACCATCACCACCGAGGGCGACCGCATTCTCGACCGCAGTCTGGCGCGCGTCGGCGGCAAGGGGCTTTTCATTAAGGAATTGGAACAGAGTCTGCTCGACGCTCACATAGACCTCGCCGTACATTCGCTCAAGGATATGACGGCGACGCTGCCCGCCGGGCTCACGCTCGCGACGACGTGCGAACGCGAGGATCCGCGCGATGCGTTGGTCTCGAACCGCTACGCCGATCTTGCCTCGCTGCCCGCCGGTGCGCGCATCGGCACCGCGAGTTTGCGCCGACAATGTCAGTTGCGTGCCGCGTTCCCGAGGCTCGAGATCGTCGCGCTGCGTGGCAACGTCAACACACGCCTTAGCAAGCTCGACGCAGGCGAGTTCGATGCGGTGATTCTGGCCGTCGCGGGCCTTAAGCGTTTGGGATTCGAAAACCGTATTCGTGCACGTCTCGACCCGGAACTGAGTTTGCCGGCGGTGGGTCAGGGCGTGGTGTGCATCGAATGTCGCGCGAACGACGTGGCAACACACGCCTTTCTGGCAGCGCTTGAGCACTCGGGTACGCGTATCTGCGTCCGCGCTGAGCGCGCATTCAACGCCGCGCTCGAGGGCGGCTGTCAGGTACCCATCGGCGGTTACGCCGAACTGCACGGCGAGCGGCTGCATCTGCGTGGGCTCGTCGGCGATCCCGACGGTTCGCGCGTGATCCGCGACGAAATCGAGGGCCCGGCAACGCAGGCCGAACAACTTGGCGCGCAACTCGCCGAAAAGCTGCTTGCGCGCGGCGCGCGCGCAATCCTCGACAAGGTTTACGGCCGTGGTTGACACCCGGCCGTTGGCGGGACTGCGTGTGCTGGTCACGCGCCCCGCGCCTCAGGCCGAGGGGCTGTGCACGTTGATCGAGCGCGCCGGCGGTACGCCCGTACGCTTCCCGACGATCGAGATTGCGCCGCCACGAGATATTACGCCGCTGGAAGATCTTATAGTCCGGTTGGAAGAATTCGATATCGCGATCTTTGTGAGTCCCAACGCCGTGGTGCGCGCCATGGAAGCAATCCGCGCCCGCCGTGGCAAGTTACCGCCGCGGATGACCGTTGCCTGCGTTGGCAGCGGAAGCGCCAAAGCGCTCGCCGAATTCGGTATCACGGACGTATTCGCCCCCACGCGCACCGACAGCGAAGGACTACTTGAGCTCCCGCCGCTGCAGCAGGTGACAAGCAAGCGTATCGTCATTTTCCGCGGCGAAGACGGACGCGAGCTGCTTGGCGAAACACTCGCCGCGCGCGGCGCTCGGGTCGAATATGCCGCATGTTACCGCCGCGTGAAGCCGCGCGCGGATGCGGCGACGCTCGTGCGCGCCTTCGCCCAGGGCGAGATCGACGTCGTTACCGCCACCAGCGCAGAGGCGCTGGGCAACCTTCGGGAAATGCTTGGAGACGCGGGCGCGGCGGTGCTTATGCAAACACCGATCGTGGTCGTGAGTGAGCGTTTGCGCCAAATCTCGCGGGAACTCGGAATTAAAGGACCGGTGCAGGTGGCGTCGACGGCGTCGGATGAGTCCATCGTCGCCGCCATCCAAGCGTGGCGCGGATCGCAAAAAACCCTATAATCTCGGGCATCCACTCGGAAATCGCCATGGCCGACGAGGACAGCAAAAGCACGAGCTCCAAAACTTCCTCCGCGTCGAAGCGCGCGAAGGGATCCAAGAGACCCGACACACGAGTTAGCTCCGGGCTACTGACCGGCGGGCTGGCGCTTATTTTCGCCGCCATCGCCCTGATCGGTACCGGTTACTTGTGGTACACGCTGCTGCTTGAGCGCGCCGAGCTGTTGGCGACCGACGTGGTTGGCGATTTGGGAAAACTCAAGGATGAAACCACCGCACTGCGCGAGAGTCTGACCGAAACGGGCAGTCTCCTCGACGACGTAAGAGCAAACCAGGACAGCGTCCGTATCGCGCTCGACAAGATCCAGAACGACCTCTCGCGCCACCGAACCGAGTGGGTGCTCGCGGAGTCGGAGCAATTGCTGGTGATTGCCAACAACCGCCTGCAGCTCGCGCGCGACGTGCGCTCGGCGCTCGCGGCGCTACGCGCTGCCGATGCCCAACTCAATCAGATTTCCAATCCGGTGCTGTTGCCGGTGCGGCGTGAACTCGCGCGCGAAATCGCGGCCCTCGATGCGATTGACAAGATAGACGTCGGCGGCATTAGTCTCAAACTCGGCAGTCTGGCGGAATCGGCCGATCGCCTGCCGCTCGCGCCGGAGGTTTCCCGACGTGCACAGGCGCTGCTCGAGACCAAAGCGACGACCGCCGCATCCGACGCGCCTGCGGACACCAGCTGGCGCGCGTTGGCGCGCAGTTTGTGGCAGGACATGCGTTCGCTCGTGCGCATTCGCACCGATCTCTCCATGCAGCGCCCGCTGCTGCCGCCGGAGCAGGAATATTTCCTACACGAGAACCTGAAATTGATGCTGTACGGCGCGCAGCTCGCCCTGCTTCAAGGCAACACGGCCGTGTTTCAACAGAACCTCAAGGTGACCCAGCAATTGCTCAAGGATTACTACGACGCCAACACGCAGGTGGTCGCCGCGATGCAGTCCGAAGTGGAGAAGATGCGTGCCTCGAAACTGGTGGCGGAGCTACCCGACATCTCCCGTTCGCTCGCCGCGCTGCGCGCCGTCTCCGGTGCCCGGAGTACGCCATGAGACTGGTGCTGTTCGTGCTGGTCACCCTGTTCGTCGCGATCGTGCTCACACTGGCCGCGATCGAGAATCCGGGCTACGTACTGATCGCGCGCACGCCGTGGAGCGTGGAGATGCCGCTCACCCTGTTCGTGCCGCTATTGCTCGTCGGTTTCTTCCTCGCTTACGCGGTGTTCTACGCGCTGTTGCGCCTGGCGCGTATCCCGCGCGACGTCGCGCGCTGGCGCACGCGCCGCCAAATACGGCGCGCCCGTGCCGCACTCAGCCACGGTCTCATCAAGCTCGCCGAAGGAGACTTCGCCGCGGCCGAGGCCGAGCTGCTGACCGGCTTACGTCACGGCGAGGCGCCGCTGCTTAATTATCTCGCCGCCGCCTACTGCGCGCAGGAACAAGGGGCGATTGAGAAGCGCGACGAATATCTCGCCAATGCTCAGCGCGGCGCGCCACAGCACACACTTGCCGTCGGCATGATGCAGGCCCGGTTGCAGCAACTGGCATGCCAAAGCGAACAGGCGCTGGCCACGCTCACGGAACTGAAGCGCTCGCAACCGCGCCATCGCCACACGCTCAAGCTGCTGACGCAGACCTATCAAGAATTGCACGACTGGACCGGTATCGTGGAGCTGGCGCCGGAATTGCGCAGCCAAGCGGTGCTCGCGTCTGTGGAGATTGACGCACTCGAATTATCCGCACATAAGGAGTTGTTGCAACTTACGCTGCCGTCCGGTTCGCATGACGTGCTGGCGCGCGCCTGGAGCGCCGTACCCAAGACATTGCGCCAACATCCCACGCTGCTCGCGATCTACACGCGCCAACTCATCCGCCAAAACGACATGCAACAGGCGGAATCGGTGCTACGCGCAGCGCTCGACAAAGGATGGGATTCGGAACTCGCGGCGCTGTACGGTCAGGTGGTTGGCGAGCATCCCAGCGAACAACTGACACAGGCCGAAACCTGGCTTGTCGCGCATCCCGACGATGCCGGGTTGCATGTCGCCTGCGGACGTCTGGCGTTGCGGGCCAACGACTTGGCGAAAGCCCGCATCTACTTCGAGAAATCCATCGCGCTCGGCGGGCCGGTGGAGGCCTATCGTGAATTGGGTGCCCTGCTCGAACGTCTGGGAGAGAAAGACAAGGCAATTACCACCTACCGTCGCGGTCTTGAGGCGTATATTCCCGAACGCCCGGGCGCGCGTCGGAACACCGAGGCCCTCCAACGCTACCGGCTGGTTCGATAAGACTAAAGAATCTCACCTAACTTTCCCCTTTCTTTCCCGGAGGAAGGTGAGGTGGGGTTATCGGGTATTTTCAGTGGACATTCGCGCCGCCGAACGGGCGCATATGATTTCTGTGCACCCTGGCAGGAACCAAGGCGACCCGATGCGCACTACCATAGCACGGTCGTCCTGCGCATAGCTCCTGCGTCTAAGAAATGATTTGAACCGCCAAGACGCCAGAAAAAGAGATTTCGAATCCTTGGCGGATTGACGGTTTGAAATGCCGATTCCAGGATGCGGCGCGTTCTCATTTTCCACCCGTGGCGTGCGCGAATTCGAATGAATCGAAGAATAACCGCTCCGGCGAGAGAGCGCGTGGAAAGAACGTGCGTTTGATCGCCTCGATCATGGGCGGCGGCCCGCTCGCGTACACTTCGTATTCACTGAGATCCGGATACTCGGCGGCGACGGCCTCATGCACGAAACCCGTGCGACCTTGCCAGCGATCCTCGGGCGCCGGCTCCGATAATACCGGCGTGTAGCGCAGGTGTGGATTTGCCTGCGTCCAGGATTCGACAAGCGCATGGCGATAAAGATCGCGTTGCGCGCGCGCACCCCAGTAGAGGTGCATCGGGCGGCGGATATTCTTGACCAGGGCATGTTCCACGATGGCCTTGATGGGCGCAAAACCGGTGCCACCGGCGATGAATACGATCGGTTGCACGGATTCCTCGCGCAGAAAAAAAGTCCCGAGCGGCCCGCGAAAGCGCAGCAAGTCGCGCTCGCGCATGCGCAGGAATACGTGATCGGTAAATGACCCGTTCGGCACGTGGCGTACATGCAGCTCGAGAAACTCATCGGCATGCGGCGGGTTGGCAAGCGAGAAACTGCGGCGCTGACCGTCCTTGAGCAGGATCTCAATATATTGACCGGCGAGAAAGGCCAAACGCTCGCTCTGCGGAAGATTCAAATGCAGAATCATCACGTCGTGCGCCGCGTGTTCCATTTTCATTACCCGGCAGGGGAGTGTCTTGATAACGATTCCCGCCGGGGTGATGAGTTCGCGCGCCTCGACCACGACGTCGGACAGCGCCAGAGCTTGACAGAGTAACACCTTGCCTGCGCGTCGCTCGTCTTGGGAAAGCGCCTTCTCCTCGTAAGCGCCGTAGTCAACCTGTCCTGATCGCAACGCGGCCTTGCACGTGCCGCAGGCGCCGTTGCGGCAGCTGTAGGGCAGCGTTATACCCTGGCGCAGCGCCGCTTCGAGAATCTTTTCGCCCGATTCCGCGGTAAACGTCCGCCCGCTCGGATCAATACGAATGCTGAAAGTCATGCCGTACGCCTTGGAGAAAATTGAGAAAAATTATGATTTTCACCGCAAAGATGGTCGCTTCTGCGCTTTCGTCGCTTCGCTTCCCGCTGCGCTCGAAAGTCCGGGGTACGCCTTGCACGCTACGTGTTCTACTACGCGTACAAGCCCGGGGTACACTTCCCTATGCACCCGTTCGCCGGGCAAACGGTCCGGCGGACCGTTTGCTAAATCCGACTCACCCGTGGCGTACCCCGCTCGCTGGACGAGGGTTTACGAACCCTCGTTTATTTCCGGATCGCCCTGCGCTTGCG
>JBGPGJ010000075.1:0-7832 GCA_041483795.1 Sulfurifustaceae bacterium | reverse complement strand
GCAACCGCCTGCAGATCGAGTCCCGCCGCGCGCGGTGCCGTCGTTGCGCTTGAAGATGCGCCCGGCCGCCGCTTGCGCGCTGCCCGTGCCCGAGAACGTACCGCCGATGAAGGCAAATGAATCGATGCTGCAAAAAACATCCGCCGCGGTACCCGCGCGCCAAGACATCACCGGCATAGTTCTGGCGGGCGGACGCGGCAGTCGCATGGGCGGCGAAGACAAGGGCTTGGTGGCGCTCAACGCGCGTCCCATGGTCGAACATGTGATTGCACGCCTGCGCCCGCAGGTCGGCGAGATGCTCATCAGCGCCAACCGCAACCAGGAGCGCTACGCGGCGTTCGGTTTCCGCGTCATGCCCGATCTCGTCGGCGGTTACCAGGGTCCGCTCGCTGGAATAGCGAGCGCATTGCAGGCGGCGACCACGCCCTATGTCGTGACGGTTCCCTGCGACTCGCCGCTGATTGGCGTTGACTTGGTGCATCGGCTCGGCGCGGCATTGGTGCGCGAAGACGCCGACGTCGCCGTGGCGCACGACGGCGAGCGTACGCATCCGGTATTCCTGATGCTCAAGCGTTCGCTGTTGCCGAGCCTGCTTGCGTTTCTCGAGTCGGGCGAACGCAAGATCGATCTCTGGTTCGCGCGCCATCGCGTGGCGCTGGCGGATTTCCACGACTGCCCCGAGGCCTTCGTGAACGTCAACAGCCCCGACGAGCACCGAGCGCTGGAGGCGCGCCTGCGGGAGACGAGCACATGCTGAACCGAATGCAGGTTCCAATTCTCGGTATCGCCGCCTATAGCGGTACCGGCAAGACCACGCTGCTGCGAAAGATCCTGCCGCAACTACGCGCACAGGGCTTGCGCGTGGCCATTGTCAAACACGCGCATCATTCGTTCGACACGGACGTTCCGGGCAAAGATAGTTACGAGCTGCGCAAGGCCGGCGCCACCCAGATGCTTGTCGCCTCGCGCCACCGCTGGGCACTGGTGACGGAAACCGGCGACGGCTCCGATCCGCGGATCGAAGAGCTTTTGGGTCGCCTCGACCACAAGAACCTCGACCTGATTCTGGTCGAGGGCTTCAAGGCCGAGGCCTTCCCCAAGATCGAGCTGCATCGCCCCAGTCTTGGCCACCCGCTGCTGTGCGCGCTCGACCGCACGATTATCGCCATTGCGACTGACGCACCTCTGCCGATAAAACCGAGCATACCCGTGCTCGGCCTCAATCGCCCGGAGCAGATCACTGATTTCATCGTGCGCACCCTCGCGCTCGGCCGCCCCGCGAGCGCAGTAACTGCTGCCAGCACGTAACCAAGGAGCATCTAGTGAGCGAAGTTGCTCCTACTCCGATTCCCAAGTCCGGCTACGGTACACCCGCACTCAGCGTCGCAGAAGCGCGAGCGCGCATCCTCTCGGACGTTACACCCGTGCGTGGGGTGGAGAAGCTCGCACTACGCAGCGCGCTTGGGCGCGTGCTGGCCCGGGATGCCATATCGCCGATTAACGTACCCGCGCACACGAACTCGGCCGTGGATGGCTATGCGCTCGCCAGCGATGATCTTCCCTCCGCGGGCGAGAAAGAATTTCGCGTCGTCGGCACCGCCTGGGCCGGGCGACCCTTCGCCGGTCGGGTGGGACACGGCGAGTGCGTGCGCATCATGACCGGTGCACCGATGCCGGTCGGTACCGATACCGCCGTGATGCAAGAACTCGTACGGCAACGTGACGACACGGTCGCGATTCGCAGCGGGCAGTCCGCGCGCGAAAACGTTCGTGCCGCAGGCGAAGATCTCGCGCAAGGGCAGCTCGCGCTGCCTGCCGGCAAGCGCCTTGCGCCCGCCGAGCTTGGGCTACTCGCCTCGCTTGGCCTCAGCGAGGTCCCGGTGTTTCGCAAATTGCGCGTGGCGTTTTTTTCCACCGGCGATGAACTGCGTTCCATCGGCGAACCCTTGGGCGAGGGCGAGATCTACGACAGCAACCGCTATACCCTCTTCGGCATGCTGACACGGCTCGGGGCCGAGGTGTTGGATATGGGCGTGGTGCGCGACCAGCGTGAAGCCGTGCGTCGAGCCTTCAGCGACGCCGCTGCGAACGCCGATGCCGTGATCACCTCGGGTGGCGTCTCCGTCGGCGAGGCGGATTACGTGAAAGAAACACTCGATACGCTCGGGCAGGTCGGTTTCTGGCAGATCGCGATGCGGCCCGGACGACCGCTCGCGTTCGGGCGCGTCGGCAATGCCGCGTTCTTCGGTCTACCCGGCAATCCGGTAGCGGTGATGGTGACGTTTTATCAGTTTTTGCAGCCGGCCCTGCGACACATGATGGGCGAGTCCGACGTCGACGTACCGGTGACGTTTCACGCGCGCTGCACCAGCCGTTTTAACACGCGCCCGGGTCGCACCGATTTCCTGCGCGGGATTCTCGAGCGCGACGCCAACGGCGAACTCGCCGTACGCAGCACCGGCGGCCAAGGCTCGGGCATTTTGAGTTCCATGAGCCGTGCCAACTGCTTCGTTATCCTCCCGCCCGAATCATCCGATGTGGAGCCCGGCATGCTCGTCGAGGTTCAACCCTTCGACGGGATCGTTTAGCGTCTTCCTAGGCCAACTCTTTCAACATACATGGCCTTCTCAAGGGGAGCGACCACCAGTCCCTTCAACAGCGCTTGCTCGCGCTTCTACATCTATCCCCTTGGCCGGATCGGCCGTGAGCCAACCGTAGTCCTGGTGCCAGCAGTCTGCACCGGAAATTTTTTGTTGACGTCTCCATGAGTCCGCGATTTAATAGGAATTAGGTCAGACCAATAGAAGTTAGTCCTATTTGATTGGAAACGGGGTAGCGAGACGGCGAAAAAGATGGGCATCGTGGCACTGACAAAGAATGAAGCGACGCCGGCTAGGAGCGGGGGTACGGTGTTCAAGAGCCTGGGACGGAGGAAGGCCTACGAAGAGGTGGCCGACAAAATCCGCGAGCGGATTTTCACGCAACACTTACGGGTTCTCGATCGTCTGCCCACGGAACGGGAACTGGCCGAGCAATTCGGCGTAAGCCGGATGGCGGTCCGGGAAGCAATACGGACCCTGGAACTGACCGGACTGCTGACGGTCAAGAAAGGCCCCAAGGGCGGCATTTTCGTGGCGCAGGATTACGACCGCCCGATCTCCGATTCCATCGTGAATCTGTTGGCCGGAGGCGAGGCGAGTCTGGAGAACCTGTTCGAGGTCCGAGAACTGATCGAGCCCTATGCGGCGTCGCGGGCGGCAGCCTTGGGTTCGGACGACGATTTCGCGCGGCTCAATGCGCTGATAGACCAAGCGCAGCAGGAAAGCGCACAGGGCCTCAGCATCCGCTCGCGCAACATCGAATTTCACCGACTGATCATCCGCATGAGCCGCAATCCGATTTTCGAGGTGGTCGGAGAAACGGTACTGCTTATTTTGTCCGAGCGCATCAAGTACATCATCAGCCCCGAGACCTCGAAAGCGGGGTTGGCCATGCACAAGCAGATTGTCGCGGCCCTGCGCCAGCGGCAACCGGCGAAGGCCAGGATGATCATGGCCAAGGACATCCACGCCGTGGGCGAGCGCTTTGCCAAGATGAACGGGCAAAGAAAGACGCCACAAGCAAAATCGCGTAAGTGATTTTTTGAAGCTGATGCAAAAGGCCGCTCACGCGAGTGGTTAAGAGTCCGGGTAAATTCATTTTAGAAACTATTGGGGGTCGGTTATGGATGGTGGAAAGATAGGCACGGGTATCAACGGATTGGGCGACTGGCTGCAAAGGGTCGAGGCGATCGGCGAGTTGAAGCGGATTACCGCTGAAGTGGACACCGATCTGGAGATGTCCACGATCACCTACATGAGCGGGAAAACCGCTGGTGGTCCGACGCTGCTGTTCGAGAATATCAAGGGGCATCCCGGCGGCAAGCTGCTGTTCAATCCGTTCGGCAGCAGCCTGAACCGCGTTGCGATTTCGATCCGCGAGGAGCCGGGCAAGGACGCATCGGGCTTACCCGGATCCTCAGCCAGAAGATGAAAAAGCGCATCCCACCCAAGCTCATTGACGCGAACCTGGCTAGCGTCAACCAGAATATCGACACCGGAGATAAGGTGGACATCACCAAGTTCCCAGCGCCGAAAATGTGGCCGCTGGACGGCGGCAAATATATCGGTTCGGCTGACGCGGTGATTACCAGGGACCCCACCAACGATCGCGTCAACCTCGGGACTTTCCGGCAGATGATCCAAGGACCGAAACAAGTGGGGTTCTACTCATCGCCGGGCAAGGACGCGACACTCGACCGGGAGCGCTGGTGGGCTTTGGGCAAGCCCGCGCCAGTGGCCGCCGTGTACGGCCTGGATCCTTTGCTGATCCTTTGTGCCTCGACGTCTTTTCCCAAGGACATATCGGAATACGAGTTCGCCGGGGGAATTAACGGGGCGCCGATCGAGGTGTTCACGAGCGACGTCACCGGACTTCCGCTTCCGGCGCATGCCGAGATCATCATCGAAGGCTTTGCCTATCCGGAAAAGACCGCCGCGGAAGGCCCGTTCGGCGAATTTACCGGGTATTACGGTCGGCCGGGTGGACTCACTCCTTATATAGATATCAAGACCATCCGCTACCGAAACAATCCCGTCATCACCAGCGCGCTAATGGCGGACGGGTTGTCAAATGAGTGCGGCTTGATGTGGGGCATGGCCAAGGCCGCCAAGGTGTGGTCCGACCTGGATTCCATGGGCGTGCCCGGGGTTAAGGGCGTCTGGTCGCCGCCCGAAGCCGCCGGCTGGGGCATGACGGTGGTGTCAATCGAGCAGCGTTACGCCGGACACGCCGCGCAGGTGGGTGCGCTGGCCGCTCAATGCATGGGCGGCGCGTATTTCACCAAATATATAGTAGTAGTCGACGAGGACGTGGACCCGACCAAGCTGTCGGAAGTGGTGTGGGCGATGGTCACGCGCTCGCGCCCGGCCCAGTCCATAGATATCCTGCGCGAAACTTGGAGCACCTATCTCGATCCCAGCCAGAATCCGCCGGAAATCCGGCCGTGGGGTTCCAAGTGCATCATCAACGCCTGCAAGGAGTTTAAATACATCAAGTCGTTCTCGCCGCGCAGCCTGCTCAAGAAGGAAGTCTACGATTCGGTGTGCGCGCGCTGGAAGACCCTCGGATTTGAGGGAGAGCCGCCCAAGGTCACCGTTTTCGAGCCGTTCAAGGGCCAGCACATCAGCTAAAGAATGTTATCTGCGTGTGACGACAACAATGTTGGCGCCACGCCTTGAACGACAACTCAGGGAGCGTAAATTAACGGCGGAGGAATGCATGCCATGGTAAAGATTTTTGATCCAACTTGCCCCAAGTGTAAAGACAAGTTCCATGTGCATCACGAGGAACTAAGGTTTGCGCATACGAAGTTGCTTTGCCCATATTGTGGAGAGCGATTTCAAGTAGAGGAGGCCGACTCCATCGTTGAGCACGACGGTACAAGGTGGCGCCCTGGTGACGATAACAAACCGAAACAAAGCGGTTGATTTTGGCAAACGCAACCAACGGGAGCTTATCAATGAATCGCGCGACGATGACACAACAATTAACCGGCACGCTACCCATAAAAAACCTCCGCGATTTTATCGCGCTTGTCGAAAGAGACCATCCGCAGGAACTGCTGCGCATCAAGGATGAAGTTCGCCCGGATTGCTTTGAAACGACGGCAATTCTGGCCAACCTGGAGCAAAAAGGGCTCTATCCGATGGTGTTGTTCGAAAGGCCATTGAATCAGCTGGGGCAGGTTTCCCCCTTTCCTCTGATTACGAACATTTACGCGTCCCGAAAGCGGTGTGCCCTGGCCTTGGGAATGCGGCCGCACCAACATCAACTTGAATTGAGCCTTGAGTATTCGCGTCGAGAGGCGCAGCGTATTCCTCCAACCGTCATTACGCGCGCAGCGGCCCCCGTCAAACAGATCGTCAAGACCGGATCGGATGTGGATTTGCGCGAATTACCGATTGTTCGACATCACCGCATGGATCCGGCGCCTTATATTGATATGACTCCGGTCATGCGCGATCCCGAGTTGGGACATTACAACATTGCTTTTCTGCGGAACATGTATAAGGGGCCGCAAAAACTGGGGATACACATGTCCCCCCGCCACAGTTGGCAAATCTGCCGCAAATACGAAGAAAAAAACCTTCCTACGCCGGTGGTCATCGTGGTCAGCCATCACCCCGCCTTCTATTTGGGTGCATTAAATGTCTCTCCCTTCGGCGTGGACGACTATGAACTGGTAGGCGCCGTGATGAACGAATCGTTGCGCCTGGTGCCCTCGGAAACCTGGGGGAAGGATTTCCTGGTTCCGGCGGATGCCGAGATGGTTATCGAGGGCGAAATACCGCCAGGGGTTCGGGAGGTCGAGGGTCCTTTTGGGGAATTTCCGGGTACCTATGGGCCACAGCGGTTACGCTGGGTAATTGACGTAAAGGCGGTCACGCATAGAAAGGACGCGATCTATCAGGATATATTCGTGGGGCACCCCGACAATTGGGTCCTGGGTGCCATTCCCAAGGAGGGCACTCTTTTCAATCGTATAAAAGGGGTGGTGCCGACGGTAAAGGCGGTCCACTTGCCCAATTCAGGATGCGGTCGCTTCAACTGCTACATTTCGATAGACAAGAAAGTGGATGGAGAAAGCAAGCAAGCGGCGCTGATAGCGCTTGGCGAATGCGATTTCGTGAAGAATGTATTCGTGGTGGATGCGGATATAAACCCGTTTAACGAGCAGGAAGTCATGTGGGCATTTGCCACTCGAGTCCAGGCAGATCAAGACGTCGACATTATCAAGAATGTAAAGGGCGCCACGTTAGACCCTTCGCAAACTGACGACATCATGACCACAAAAATGATTATCGATGCCACTAAACCTGTTCGGCGGTCTTTCGCCACGCGCATAGAGGTACCCAAGGAGGTAAGGGAGAGATTTCCCATCGAACGTTACCTTAAATAGTGTGAAGGCCAAGAATTAAAGCCGATTCATCGCCGTGGACGATGCCGGCCCATCCAGCACGAAGCCGGGCGAATGGCGCGCCGCAAAAAATCTCGCCGATTTCCACTAAAGAAATATAGAAATCATCCAAACCGTTAGGAGGTGTTCCAACATGCAACAGCGCTATCGCACTCGATTTTCCAAGGCGGGACGGGTTGGCCGCATCTCTTCTTTAAGCCATGCAGCGTTTATCGGAATGGCGGTCCTGGCGGGGCTGGGACTCGCCAGCACCCATGCGCAAACCCCGGCCACCGTCCGGATCGGCACCGTCAACACCAGCAGCGACGTGGGCTTCTTTATTGCCGACAAAAAGGGCTATTTCAGGCAGGAAGGGATCAGCGTCACTTTCACGGCTTTTGATTCCGCCGCCAAGATGGTCGCGCCCCTCGGCGTGGGCCAGCTGGAGGTGGGAAGCGGAGCGCCGTCTGCGGGGCTTTATAACGCCGCTGCCCGCGGGATCAACATCAAGATTGTCGCGGACAAGGGCTCGACCCCGCCCGGGCACGGCTTTCAGCCGCTGCTGGTGCGCAAGGACTTGGTAGACAGCGGCAAAGTCAAAGGATTTCAGGACCTGAAAGGTTTGACGGTCGCTAGCGGCGCCAGTGGCATCAGCACTTCCGTCACCCTGAACGAGGCCCTGAAAAAAGGCGGTCTCTCGTACAGCGATGTGACAGTGGTGAACATGGGCTATCCCCAGCACGTCATGGCCCTGCAAAACAAGGCGGTCGATGCCAGTATGACCGTGGAACCCTCCGCCACCATGGCGGTGGCGAGCGGCGCCGCGGTGCGGTTC
>JBGPGJ010000074.1:0-7861 GCA_041483795.1 Sulfurifustaceae bacterium | reverse complement strand
GGAGGACCCCGCCGACTTCGACGGGCGCGCGCATCGCGCCTATAACGTGTTGCCGGCGGCGTTGCTGGTCAACTTTCAGGCGGTCAATTTCCGTTTCATTCCCGACACCGTCGGCAACCGGCTGCGCGTCCTCGCCGAGCCGTGGCCGGCGCAGCTTGCGTTGGAGAATAACATGCGCCTCACGCGCGAGCGTTGTCGCGGTGGCTGGGCGAGTAATGTGGGCATGCGCGCGCTACAGAAGGCCGGGAAGGAGACGGTGGTTTTCAGCGGCGCTTACGATGCCGCCTGCGGCGAGCATGACATGTTTCGCGTGGTGTCCGAATCCGTGCCGTATATTCACGGTGTATTTAGGGCGCTGTGGATGGAGATGGGCGGGCGCATCGAAGGCAAAGTGCGTGAAGCGACGGTGCCCGACGGGGCGCGTCTCATCGCCGCGATTGCCTCGCCGCCGCTCGCGGACGTGATCCGCTCGGTGAACAAGTACAGCAACAACGTGATGACGCGCCAACTTTTGCTCACGCTCGGCGCGCAGCAGGACACGCCGCCGGGCACGACCCAGAAGGGCATCGCCGCGGTGCGCACGTGGATGAAACAGCGCGGACTCGATTTCCCCGAGCTGGTGCTGGAAAACGGCGCCGGACTATCGCGGCGCGAGCGTATCTCGGCGCGTCATCTCGGAGAACTGCTGCTCGTCGGCTACGCCAGTCCTTCGATGCCGGAGTTTTTGTCGTCGTTTCCGGTTTCGGGGCTGGATGGGACCATGCGCCATCGTCTTGCCGGCACGCCGCTCGAAGGACGGGTGCACCTTAAGACCGGAAGCATCAACAACGTGCGCGCCAGCGCCGGTTACGTGTTGGACCGCCTCAACCGGCGCATGGTCGTCGTGGTGCTCCATAACCATCCCCAGGCCGATAGCGCAGCGGCCGATGCGTTGCAGGACGCGGTGATGGACTGGGTGTATCGCCGACCCGAATAGAATTTCGGCGCGCTGTTTTCGTGCGTGCCGGTAAATGGCAAAGGCCGGATGATGTTAAAAATTGGGAAGGTCAATCTTGTGCATTGGCGCCCTCTATGTGGATCACGACAATCCGCGGTAATTCCGGTGGATATCCATACTGTGGACAGAAACGAAGAACAATGCCGAAGCAGCAGCTCGATTATTTTGTTGCGTCCAGCAGGGCGCGGTCATAAGATTCGCGACCGTTGCATGCGGCAAGCTTGCACGACGATACGACACCGCGCCCAAAGGACGGGCGGCCTAAATACTGTGCCGGAGGCGCTTTTCGCCTCTTGTGGTAATCAACCTGCTATCAGCTACAGGGGAAACGATGACCAAGTATGTCGAGGCGGTAATCACTGAGGAGTGTAAGGAGAACAGCCTGCCGATTCTCGATGGCAAGCTCGGTCCGAGCGCGGTGGACATCCAGAATCTCTATTCGCGTCATGGGCTGCTCGCTTTTGACCCGGGTTTCCGCTCCACTGCGGCGTGCACGAGCGCGATCACGTTCGTGGATGGCGATAAGGGCGTGTTGTTGTACCGCGGTTATCCGATCGAAGAGCTGGCGGAGCGCAGCACGTTCGAGGAAGTGGCGTATCTGCTGATGCACGGCGAGCTGCCATCGGTGCAGGACATGAACGAGTTCGAGTCCATGCTGCGCCTGCACAATATGTTGCACGAACAGGTCATGTCGTTCTATCGCGGTTTCCGCCGCGACGCGCACCCAATGGCGGTCATGGTCGGCGTGGTGGGCGCCTTGTCGGCATTTTATCACGACGTGATGGACGTCCAGAAACCCGAGGATCGCATGCGCGCCGCGGTCCGGCTGGTGGCCAAGATGCCGATGATCGCTGCCGCGAGCTACACCTATTCCATCGGCCGTCTGCAGCGCTATCCGAAGAACGGTTTGGATTATTCTTCCAACTTCTTGCAGATGATGTTCGGCAAACCGAGCGAGGAATACGTCGTGGACCCCGTGCTCGCGCGCGCGTTCGATATTATCTTGATACTACATGCCGACCACGAGCAAAATGCCTCGACCTCGACCGTGCGCCTCGCGGCTTCAAGCGGCGCCAACCCCTTCGCCTGCATCGCCGCCGGTATCGCCTCGCTCTGGGGCCCGGCGCACGGCGGCGCCAACGAGGCGGTGCTCAAGATGTTGCAGGAGATCGGTTCGGTGGAAAACATTCCCAAGGCCATTGCCCGCGCCAAGGACAAGAACGATTCGTTCCGCCTGATGGGGTTCGGACACCGCGTATACAAGAACTTCGACCCGCGCTCGCGCGTGATCCAGAAAAGCGCGCGCGCGGTGCTCGATCAACTTGGCATCAACGACCCGCTGCTGGACGTGGCGCTGCGGCTGGAAGAGATCGCGCTTAAGGACGAGTACTTCATCGAGCGCAAACTTTATCCGAACGTGGACTTCTACTCCGGCATCCTGCTGCGCGCCATGGGGTTCCCGGTGAACATGTTCACCGCGATTTTTGCGCTGGCGCGCACCGCGGGATGGGTCAGCCATTGGCTCGAGCTGCAGCAAGAATCGCACGGCATTGACCGGCCGCGCCAGCTTTACGTCGGCTCCCCGTTACGTCATTACCCGACGAAGAAGAAGTGACGGTCGCGCCTTCATGGATTCCCGCAACGCGCGCGTATGGCTGCTGTTGACCGTTTGGATGCTGGGTGCGGCGTTTACCGGCGCGCGCGCCGGTGTAGTACACGATCCGGCGCTCGAGTGGAAGACGCTGCACACCGCGCATTTCGCCATCCACTTTCATGACGGCGGCGACGAATCGGCGCGCCGCGTCGCCGCGCTCGCCGAGCGGGTGCACGAGCGGCTGACAAAAACGTTTGCCTGGCAGCCGTCGGACCGCACCGACATCGTCATCACCGATGAGCTCGATGTCTCCAACGGCAACGCGACGCCGTTTCCGGCGAACCGCATCAATATGTACACGGCGCCGCCCGATGGCATCGACAGTCTCGAGGAGAACGACGGCTGGCTCGATACGCTGGTGGCGCACGAGTACACGCACATCGTTCATCTGGATAAAGCCAGCGGATACCCAAAGGCCTTGCGCCATGTGCTCGGTCGTATCATCAGCTTCATTCCGTTGCTGAATGCCTTTCCGAACGTGTGGCAGCCGACCTGGCTTATCGAAGGTATCGCGGTGTATCACGAAACCGATCGCGCTCGCGGCGCCGGTCGCGGGCAGTCGAGCTTCTTCGACATGATGATGCGCATGGAGGTGGAGGGTGGCTTTAAGCCCATCACCCAGGTTAACCAAGAAGTCGATACCTGGCCCGGCGGTTTCACCGCCTACCTGTACGGCGCGGAGTTTTATGAGTTTATTTCGGATAAGTACGGTCCGGAAAAAATTCAGCGCTTGGTGAACGAATACAGCGACGATATGGTTCCGTTTCTGCTCAACCGTGCCAGCCGGCAGACCTTTGGCAAGGATTTCTATCGCATGTGGGGTGAATTCGAGGTACACATGCGTGCCAAGCATGAGCCGATGCTGCGGGCGATTCGCACCGCCGGCGCGCGCGCGGGCGAGCGCCTGAGCCACGACGGCTATCAAGCCGGGTCGCTCAAGGCCCTGCCCGACGGACGCGCGTTTTATATCGCCTTCGACGGTCGCAACGATCCGGCGCTGATGGTCTACCGGCCGGGGATGGCGCGCCCGGAAGTGTTGGCCGAAGTGCATTATGGCGCGCGGCTTGATGTGCACCCGACGGCGGGCGTGTTGGTGGCGCAACCCGAACTTTGTGGCAATACCCGTTATTACTACGACCTCTATCGATACGACGCCGATTCCGGTAGCCGCCGACGCCTGACCCATTGCGGGCGTTACCGCCATGCGGCGTGGAGCGCCGACGGCAAGCAGATCGCTGCGGTGCATCACGAGTTCGGTCACAGCCGGCTCGAGCTGCTCGATGCGCAGGGTCGCAAGCAAGAGGTATGGTGGAGCGGTGAGAAAGACGAAGTCGTCGGCGAACTCGATTGGTCGCCGGACGGCGCCGCGCTCGTGGCCGCGGTTTGGCGGCGCGAGAGCGGTTGGAATATCGAGCAATTCGTGATTAGCGAAAAGCGCTGGCGCGCGTTGACCGCGGACTCGGCGGTTGACGGTGAGCCGCGCTTTACACCCGACGGGCGCGCGGTGTTGTTTACCTCCGACCACGGCGGCGTCTACAACGTGCGCCGTGTCGATCTCGCCAGCGGCGCGATGACGACGCTGACTAACGTGCTCGGCGGCGCGTTTTATCCGACGCAGGGCGGGCAGGCGTTGTACTACATCGGTTACGACGCGGCGGGTTTCGATCTCTATCGTGTGACGGACATCAATGCCACGCCGACACCGAAGGTCGCGCCCGGTCCCTCGGTGGTGGTGGAGAGCGAGCCGCCGGCGCCGCCGGACACGCGCATCACCGGCTACGATCCCGATACCGGCGTGCGGCCGCGCTGGTGGTTGCCGTATGTCGCGGTGGATGCGGAGCGCACCGAGCTGGGCTTCAGTACCTCGGCGTGGTATCCGTTGTATCGGCATATTTATGCCGCGACCGTCGCCTATGACTTCAAGAACCACAGTCCGATTGGCGCGCTCGATTACATCTACGACGGCTGGTATCCGACCTTCAAGCTGCACGCCTCGCGCTTCGACAACTTTAGCTTCGACGACAACGACGACTTCGTGCGCTTGCGCCACGAGGACAAGTATCGCGCCGAGGCGGTGCTCCCGATTGTCAGTTATCGCCGGCAGTTCGCTTTGCACCTGGCGGCGCTGCGCGATGACGAGTCGGATGCCCGGCGCGCGGGCGGGGTGGCGTCGCAGTCGCCGACACAGGACAGCCTGTTGGGTGTTGCGCTCACGTTCGATTCGACGCGGCGTTATCCGTTGTCGGTTAGCCGTTCGCACGGCCGTGAGATTCGCTTGGTCGCCGAGGACAGCGATACGTTCAAAAGCGATTTCAGCGGAAAGATTTACACCGCCGATTGGCGCGAGTTCATCGCGCTTGGGCGCGAGCATGTGCTGAGCCTGCATCTGGTCGAAGGCTACGGCACGGACGATCCGCGTCCGTTCCGCCTGGGCGGCAGCGACACCGATGATGAATGGCCCGCGCCACTTGCCGGCGCCTTGAGTACGCCGTTCGATCACCGCGATTACCCGCTGCGCGGTTACCCTGAAGGGCGCAGCGACCTGACCGGCCGGCGCATGCGGCTGGCGTCCCTCGAATACCGGTTTCCGCTCTGGCGTGTCGAGCGCGGTTTCATGGGTCTATTGGGTCTGTTGCCGCCGCCGGTCGCCTTGCACCAGCTTTCGGGCACGGTGTTCGTGGATAGCGGCGGGGTGTGGCGCGAGGGCCATTCACCGGCCGAACCCCGCACCGGTGCAGGGTTCGAACTCATGACCGACATGGCGCTATTCTATTCTGCGCGCTTCAGCTTGCGCCTCGGTTTCGCGCACGGATTCGACGAGGGCGGCAAAAACCAAGTGTACCTGCGCGTCGGCTCGTCCTTCTGAAAAAAAGCCCAACGCAAAGGCGCCAAGACGCAAAGAAAGTTTAAGAACGAGAAATTCTTTGATCCTTTGCGCCTCCGCGTCTTTGCGTTGAGTTTCTAATTTTTGTCCTGTTTTCGAAAGCGTTGGGCGAGGGCGCGGCGTTGTTCGTAGGCCGCGCGCGCAATCGCGACGTCTTCCAAAAAGTGGGGTAACTCTTCGAGCAGTAGCGCCTGAGGGCCGTCCACCAACGCTTTTTGCGGCGCGGGGTGGAAGTCCACCAGGATCATGTTCGCGCCGGCGATGACGCCTTGCGCGGTGACGTGAAACACATCGAGCAGGCCGTCGTGCACGCGTTCGCGCGAGCCGACCGAATGCGAAGGATCTATGCACACCGGCATGCGCGTCAGACGCTTCACCACTGGCACATGCGCGAAGTCCACAAAGTTGCGATGCGGATCGCCCATATTGGTTTTCATGCCGCGCAACCCAAAAACTATCATGCGGTTGCCCTCGCTCGCGACGTATTCCGCCGCGTTCAGCGACTCCTCGAGCGTGATGCCGAAGCCGCGTTTGAGCAACACCGGGAACTCGCGTTGACGACCGACGCATTTCAGCAACTCGAAGTTCTGGGCGTTGCGCGTGCCGATTTGCAGCATCACGCCCGTGGATCGGCCGGTTTTCGCGAGCGCCTCGCAGATCTCGTCCAGGTGCGAGTCGTGGGTGATTTCCATCGCAATCACCTTGATGCCGTACTTACCGGCAAGCTCGAATACCCACGGCAAACAGTTCTTGCCGTGACCTTGGAAGGCGTAGGGATTGGTGCGCGGTTTGTAGGCGCCCATGCGCGTGCATACTTGGCCGTGGTCGCGCAGGGCCTGCATCATCGTTTCCACGTGTTCGGGGATGTCCACCGCGCACAGACCGGCGAAGACGTTGAGATTGTCCTGGCCGAAGTGCACGCCGTTGTAGTCGAAGTCGGTGGGGCGGCTGTCGTCCTTGTGACGACCGACGACACGATATTCCTCGGAGATGCGCACCACACGTTCCACGCCCGGCAGACCCTCGATCTCAGCCTTGTCGAGCGCCATGGTGTCGCCGATGAGGTAGATTTCGGTCACGGTGCGCAACGCCCCCACAACCTGGTGCACGCGTGTCTTGACGTTGGGTTTGTTGGCGAGATAGTCGAGGATCTGGCGAAACTCAGTGCTCTTATCGCCGATGTCGGGTTGCAGGATAATGATCATTCGCGGAAACCTGGAGCATCTTGGCAAGTGAAAGACGCGTATTGTAGCAAGCGAGCTAGCAAAGGCACGTCGCGGCGGCCGGCAAGGTGGGCATGACGCGCCCGCCCTTCGCCCTGGATCGCGCCACACTCGAACGTGAGGTCCGCATAGACACCTTTCGTGCCGGCGGTCCCGGCGGTCAGCATCTGCACAAAACCGAGTCAGCGGTGCGTCTGACCCATTTTCCATCGGGGGTGGTCGTGATCGCCTCCGACACCCGCTCCCAGATCCGCAACCGCGAGATCGCCTTCGTACGGCTGATGCAGCGGCTCAAGCGTCTCAACCATCGGCCCAAGCCACGCAAGGCGACCCGCGTCCCCCGCGCCGAGCAGCGCCGTCGCCTAGCGGGCAAGAAACAGCGAGGGGCGCTCAAGCGCCTGCGAGCGAGCCGGAGCATTGGCGAAGGCGAAGCGGAGTAATCGCAGATGCACTTAACGTATGCAGCCCAGGGTGCAACAAAACCCATTGCACCCGTTCGGCGGTGCGAATGCACATTAAGTGCATTCGCAACAACCCCGCCTTACCCGCGCCGCTGAGCGCCCGCACATGGGTGAGCTGCGAAAGCAGCGAACGCCCGGCCACGGAAGGCCGGGCTGGACTTCTCGCGCAGCGCGGATCGCGCAGCGAGAAGTGTGGGCTGTGGTAACTCGAAGGCAACCCGGTTGCGCCAGGGAGGGCTGGTTTGACACTCACGGATAAACGGTTGCGGAGTAATCGCAGATGCACTTAACGTGTCTTCGCCCGGCGAGCGCCCGCGCACGGGCGAGGCGGTGACGTCACAAATGTCCCGTGGATATTTGTGCCGCCGAACGGGCATGCCAAGTGGCGCGCCCTGGGCTGCAAGCGGGCTCGGGCGTTTTGAAACCACCGGTGTTTCGCCACGGACGGCTGGTTCGTGGGCGAGGAATAATCCCGCGGATTGTGTTGATTTCTGCCTTGGCGTAGGATAATCCGCGTCCGCCGCCTGCCACAGCTTGTTACCGGCGCGACATATAAAGCTGGCTATAACAACGAGGAGCGAGCATGCAATCCGGTACGGTAAAGTGGTTTAACAACGCTAAAGGTTATGGTTTCATTATTCC
>JBGPGJ010000073.1:0-8060 GCA_041483795.1 Sulfurifustaceae bacterium | reverse complement strand
GTCGAATCCACCCGTGCCGTTTACGGCGCGGCCATTACACGCAGTTCATTCGAGGAGGGGTGTCATGAAAGATTCACGTTGGAGTGTGTACGCGGCGTCGCTCGCGACAACCGCGGGTGTGGCGTATGTCCTCTGCGCCATTTTCGATGCGCTGTTTCCGCCGTTTGGTCTGATCCGATGGTTGGCACAGGCCAGTCCCTGGCCGATCTACGGTAGTGCCGTGGCATTTGTTATCGGATCGGTGACGTTCTCTGTCGCTGGTTTCGTGCTCGGCGCGTTTTATGGAATCGCGTGGGGGTTCTGGAGCAAACGGCTGAAATGAGGTGACCCGCTATTTTTTTCTACGGTCGGATGGTAGGCAGAAAAGGAGACAAACCATGAACAAACTCAATCCTTGGGCGGTGGGTGGTGCGCTGGCGATCACGGCGGCGATTGTTTATCTGGTCTGTGCCGCCGTCGTTTTCCTGTGGCCGGGCGGCACGCTCGAGTTTTTCAACGCGTGGTTTCATGGCCTTGACCTGAGCGCGCTGAAAGCCACGAAACCGATGACGGCCGCTGTCTTCTTCTACGGACTGTCCGGTGCGGTGGTAAGCACCTTCGCGGTGGGAGCGGTGTTCGCCGTGAGCTACAACCTGGTGCGCCGCTGTCCCGGATGCCGGTGACGGATGCACCTTTTTAATGATCGTCAGGTGATGAAGCAGTTGCTCAAGCGCGAGCAGGCGGAACAGGAGCACAACATCGCGCCGTCGTACTTAGGCGCGTCGTCTGGAACTCATGCCGTGGGTGCCAGCAAAGGAACGATGTCTTAACCGCAACTTAGTATTTAAAAGGAGATAGCCATGAAAAAAGCGTTGATTGTGACAACGGCGGTGTTCGGCTTAACGGCCGTAGCGGCCTCGGCGCAGATGTCTGGCGGTCAGGGCGGGATGATGGGCAGCTCGAAGCAAGGCATGGGCACGCAGCAGTCCTCGCAGATGATGGGTGACCAGATGATGAGCCAGGAGATGATGCGGGACATGTCCGGGATGATGCACCAGATGAACGACATGATGCAGAACATGTCGCGCGTCATGGATCAGCAACAGATGATGGACCAGACCCGGATGCGGGACATGTCGCAACAAATGGGCCAAGGCAAGATGGATCCCGCTATGACCACGCAGATGCAGGAACGGATAAAAAAGATGAACCAGATGCTGGAAAACATGCGGAAGGAAGGCGGTAAAAAATGAGAAAAATTGAGAACGGTTGGACGCTATGGCTTCCTTTCGGCGAAGCGGCGGATCGTCTGAGGCTGGAGACACGCGCTCGCGATTCGGCGCGAGGACGCATTCTCAAGAGCGGCCATGGCAATTGATCCGGTTTGCGGCATGACGGTGGCGCCCGATGTGGCGGTGGCGCGCGCTGAACATCAGGGCACTACGTATTATTTCTGTTCCCTGCACTGCCACCATAAGTTCACCTCCGACCCCGTCAGGTATATCGCCACCAGGGAGGCGCCTCCAGCGCCGTCGATCGGCGGCGGTGCGATCTACACCTGTCCCATGCACCCGCAGATGCGCCAGCAAGGTCCAGGCATCTGCCCGGATTGCGGAATGGCTTTGGAACCGGCTGGCGTTTTAGCGCCCGCCGCCAAGACCGAGTATGTGTGTCCGATGCACCCGGAAGTGGTTCGAGACCAGCCGGGCAATTGTCCGATTTGCGGCATGGCGTTGGAACCGCGCACCGTGACTGCCGTGGAGGAGGAAAACCCCGAACTCATCGACATGAGTCGCCGTTTTTGGGTAGCCACGTTCCTGGCGATTCCGGTGTTTATCAGCGCCATGCTCGCGGAGTTCGCGCCCGAGTTCCTCGCAGGGATCATACCTCCGCGAACGCGCCAGTGGGTCGAGTTGGCGCTCGCTACACCGGCGGTGCTGTGGGGAGGCTGGCCGTTCTTCGTACGCGGTTGGCGTTCGGTGCTGACATGGAATCTAAACATGTTCACCTTGATCAGCCTGGGCGTCGCCGTCGCTTGGACCTACAGTGTGGTCGCCACGGTCGCGCCGGGCATCTTTCCGGCGTCGGTGAAAATGGAAACGGGGCAAGTGCCGGCGTATTTTGAGGCTGCTGCGGTAATCACCGCGCTGGTGCTGTTGGGGCAAGTGCTGGAGCTGCGCGCGCGTTCGCGCACTAACGCAGCCATCAAAATGCTTCTGGGGCTCGCTCCCCATACGGCGCGCATCGTGCGTGCGGTCGGACGAGAAGAAGACATTCCGCTGGAGCAGATCAAGCCGGGCGATACCCTCCGCGTGCGCCCGGGCGAGAAAGTGCCGGTGGACGGTGTCGTGCTGGAGGGCGGTAGTGCGGTGGACGAATCCATGGTCACCGGCGAACCCATCCCGGCCACGAAGCAAGCGGGCGACAAGCTCATCGGCGCCACCGTCAACGGTACCGGTAGTCTGCTGATGCGCGCGGAGCGCGTGGGCGCCGATACGCTGCTCGCGCGAATCGTGCAGATGGTGGCCGAAGCGCAGCGTTCGCGCGCGCCGATCCAGAAGCTCGTGGATATCGTGTCCGGCTATTTCGTACCGGCCGTGTTCATCATCGCCGTAATTACCCTCATCGTGTGGGGTGTCTGGGGGCCGGAGCCGCGCTTGGCCCACGCGATAATCAACGCCGTGGCGGTGCTCATTGTCGCCTGCCCGTGCGCACTGGGCCTCGCCACTCCCATGTCCATCATGGTAGGCACCGGTCGCGGCGCCACGATGGGCGTGCTTATTAAGAATGCCGAAGCCCTGGAGATCATGGTGAAGGTGAACACGCTTGTGGTGGACAAGACCGGCACGCTCACCGAGGGCAAACCAAAGCTGGTCGCCGTTGAACCGGCACAGGGATTCGACACGGAAACGGTGCTGCGCCTGGCGGCCAGCCTGGAGCAGGCGAGCGAGCATCCGTTGGCCGCGGCCATCGTGCGCGGCGCCGAGCTACGCAAGGTCGCCCTGGTCTCGCCACGGGAGTTCGAATCCAAGACCGGACGTGGAGTCGTCGGGCAGGTGGACAATCAGCATCTTGCGCTGGGCAACCGCAAACTGCTGGAGGAGCTGGGCATCGATGCCGGGCCGCTGCATGAGCGCGCAGACGCCCTGCGCAAGGAGGGTCAAACGGTGATGTATCTCGCCGTAAACGGGAAACCGGCGGGCCTGATCGGCGTGGCCGATCCAATCAAGGAAACCACACACGAGGCGCTTGACGTTTTACACCGCGAAGGCGTGCAAGTGGTGATGCTCACCGGAGACAACCGCACCACCGCCGAGGCGGTAGCCAAAAAGCTTGGCATTGACCGCGTCCAGGCCGAGGTATTACCCGAGCAGAAAGCCGATGTGGTGAAACAGCTTCAGGCCGAAGGCCGCATCGTGGCCATGGCCGGCGACGGCATCAACGATGCCCCGGCTCTGGCCCAGGCCCAGGTGGGCATTGCGATGGGCACGGGCACCGATGTGGCCATGGAAAGCGCGGGCGTTACCCTGGTCAAGGGTGACCTGCGCGGCATTGCCCGCGCCCGGCGGCTCTCGCATGCGACGATGCGTAACATCCGCCAGAATCTGTTTTTCGCATTTATCTATAACGCGCTGGGCGTACCCATCGCTGCGGGTGTGCTCTATCCCTTCTTCGGCATGCTGCTATCTCCCATCATTGCCGCGGCGGCCATGAGCTTCAGCTCGGTATCCGTGGTGACCAACGCGCTGCGGCTGCGGCGGGTGCGCTTGTAACGAGGATGGGAGTTAATGGGACAGAAGCATGATCGCGACATGAATAAATCGGTAAACCCAAAAGCATCCCGGTGGCGCTTGCCCGCGGGGATGGCGTTGCTTGGCTTCCTGGCAATCGCGGCGCTCGACAAGCGTTTGCGAGAACTTTACTGGCTTGTCGGTCTTGCTTGGTCGCTGGCAGCAGCCGATGGCCTATCCGTTTCCCGTCAAGATTCTATAACTCTCACACTTAAGGAGTAACGTGCCGTGATGACTAAAACTGTAACAAAATCCGCAATCCACAGTACTTTGGTGTTAATCCTTTCCACGTTGTCGTGGCCGATGTTGGAAGCTGCTGCGGCAGACGTCACCGTTTACAAAGATGCACAATGCGGCTGTTGCTCCAAATGGGTCGAGCACTTGAGCCGCAACGGCTTCCACGTCACTACGCACAACGTGGCGTCGGTGGACAAGGTCAAATCCACGCACGGCGTTCCGACGCAACTGGTGTCCTGTCATACGGCCATCGTGGACGGTTACGTGGTGGAGGGGCATGTTCCAGCCGACGTGATCCAGCGCCTGTTGCGGGAACGCCCGCGGGTAAAGGGTATCGCCGTGCCTGGAATGCCGGCGAGCGCACCGGGCATGGACGGGCCGCCCACTCAACATTACGACATCCTGAGCTTCGATGCGCAAGGCAAGACCGCGATATACAAAAGTCGGTAGGCGGTTACCTTTCGAACAACGCGTACTTAAACAAAGAAACAAAACTGGAGGCTTGCATGGATCATGAACATCCGTCCAATGAAAAACGTTTCTGGCGCTCGCGACGCGCATGGGTATTGCTTGGCTTCCTCGCGATCGCCGGTTTCTTTCTGCTGACCGAGCATCGCGCGCACCTGCTAGGAGTGTTGCCGTTTGTTCTGCTGCTTCTCTGTCCGCTGCTGCATCTCTTCGGTCACGGCGGTCATGGCCACGGCGGAAGGGAGGACAAGCAATGAACGACGCTCCGGCTTATGGTTTATGGACGTTGGTGATCATCAACTCCGCGGTGTTCATCATCTTCGCGTTTAGCTTCGCGAAACCGCAGAGCAAACGCGACTGGCGCTCGTTCGGGGCGTTCTCGGCGTTCATCGTCGCGCTCTTCACCGAGATGTACGGTTTTCCGCTGACGATTTATCTGCTCTCGGGTTGGCTGCAAAGCCGCTACCCCGGGGTGGACTGGCTCGGGCACGACGCCGGACATTTGTTGGAGATGTTGTTCGGTTGGCGCGCGAACCCGCACTTCGGGCCGTTTCACCTGTTGAGCTTCATCTTCATCGGCGGCGGATTCATCCTGCTTTCGAATGCGTGGCGCGTGCTGTACGCGGCGCAGAAAAACCACGCGTTGGCGACGACCGGCCCGTATGCCCGCATCCGTCATCCGCAGTACGTCGCGTTTGTGCTCATCATGTTCGGTTTCCTGTTGCAGTGGCCGACGCTGCTGACGCTGCTCATGTTCCCGGTGCTCGTGACCATGTATGTGCTTCTTGCGCGGCGCGAGGAGCGCGAGGTTGCGGCCCAGTTCGGCGAAGAGTATCGCCGTTACGCGGCGGGCACATCCGCGTTCTTTCCAGCATGGCGTTCGCTCATGACAACGCGCTGAGTGCGGGAGAAGGGTTCGGAAGACGTCTGATCCGAAAGAGCCCCGGAAGGGGAAATGGCAATCGTGGCAATGTTTGATGCAAGGAGGATGTTATGCAAGGTTCGACAAGACGTGGATTTTTCATCGGTGTGTTTCTGACTGGATTAGTCTTCGGTTTACCAGCCTATGCGGCAAATCACATGGGTCCAGGTGGCCCGGGAGGTGGACCGGGCATGCAGCAGATGTCAGGCATGATGCACGACATGAGTGGCACCATGACCGATATGTGGGCCCAAATGGAGGGAGGCAAGTTGAGTGCCGAACAGCAAAAACAAATGGCCGCGCGCATGAAGCAGATGTCAAACATGATGGAGATGATGTCGGGCATGATGGGTAAGGGCATGATGATGGACGCCGAACAGCAGAAACAGATAGACCAGATGCGCAAGCAGATGGGCGAAATAAAGGCCTCAAAGACGCCGCCGGCGAAGTAGTAGTAGTAGTAGTGGACGGACGCCGACGGGCCGCCGCGCTCGCCGGTGTCGAATTGGCCCGCGTGGGCAAGGAGCCACGAACATGAAAATTTGTTTCGGCAGGTTTTTCTCATATGCGGTGTCGGCGATGCTCATCGCGTTTGCGGGAGCGACCTCCGCCGCCGCAGAGCGAACCCGTGATCAGGTCGTGGACGGCGTTGCCATCTATTTCGGTATCGTCCCAGCGCCGCTCGTTCGCGGGCATTCGCGCCAACATCCCGAGGGCGCGATGCACGGCGATCCGTGCGCGGGCGAGAACCACATCGCTTTTGCACAAGTGACGCCCACGCTGGCGCCGACGCGCGAGTACAGCGAAAAGACCGCGCGCGAGATAGATCGCGCGGTGCGTGCTTTGGTCTCCGCGGCCTTCGACAAGGCGTCCGGCATTCTCACGCGCCAGCGCGAACTTCTTGAACGCGGCGCGCAGCAACTATTACAGAAGGAAACCCTGAGCGAAGAAGACCTGGTCAAACTGCGGCCGCAGACTCCGGCGGAAGCGAAGCAAGCATGAAAACCGTAACGATAGACGTTGGCGGGATGATTTCAGCGTTGAGCGCGCGCGGCGTGGAGAAACAGCTCGCGCACCTGCCCGGCGTGCATCGTGCCGAGGTGAACTACGTCGCCGGCAGCGCGACGGTGATGTACGACGAGACGCGAACTGATCTCAAGACGATCAAGGCGCAGGTACACGAGTGCGGTTATCACTGCGCCGGGGAGCTGACCGCGAAACATGTGTGCGTGCCGGAGGATCCGCCAGCGGCGGTGGCGGCGATAACGCCCTTCGATCACGCCATGCATGCAGGACATGCCGCTACGGTGCCCGCGACCGCGCAGGTGCGCCACGACGAAATGGCGCACGAAATGGGTCACGGCGCCGGCATGGACATGCAGGCGATGGTGCGCGACATGCGCAATCGCTTCTGGGTCGCGCTCGCGTTCACGATTCCGGTTTTTCTCTACTCGCCCATGGGCGAGATGTTCACGCCGCCAGCGCCACCCTTGGGTCTGCCGCTCAATATTTGGTTGTTCCTGCTTGCCAGCGCCGCCGTGCTCTACCCGGTGTGGCCGTTCGCCGCAGCCTCGTGGCGCGCGCTCAAGAACGGCGTACTCAATATGGCGGTGCTGGTGATGCTCTCCGTCGGCACCGGTTACGTATTCAGCGTCGGCGCGACATTCTTCTTCGAAGGCGCGCAGTTCTTCGAGGCCGTGGCGGTGTTGCTGGTATTTATCCTGCTCGGCCACTGGCTCGAAATGCGCGCCCGCGCCGGCGCCTCGGCGGCGATCCGCGCGCTGATGGACCTCGCGCCGCCGAAGGCCAGTGTTATACGTGACGGACGTGAGATTGAGTTGCCCACCGCCGAAGTGGTCGTGGGCGACACCATCGTAATTCGCCCGGGCAACAAGATCCCGGTGGATGGTGAGGTCATCGAGGGCGAATCGCAAGTGGATGAATCCATGCTGACCGGCGAGTCCATGCCGGTGGCCAAAAAGGTCGGCGACTCGGTGATCGGCGCCACTATTAATAAGAGTGGCACGTTCCGCTACCGCGCCACCAAGGTCGGCGCCGATACCGCGCTCGCGCAGATCGTGAAACTGGTGCAAGAGGCGCAGAACTCCAAGGCACCGGCGCAGCTCCTGGCCGACCGCGCCTCGCAGTGGCTGGTGGTAGTCGCGCTCGTCATCGGTCTGCTCACGTTCGCCGTATGGTTTTGGGCAATCGGCCAGCCGCTGCTGTTCGCGCTCACGCTCACAATTACGGTGTTCGTCATTGCCTGCCCGGATGCGCTCGGGCTCGCGACACCGATGGCGGTGATGGTGGGCACGGGTCTCGGCGCCATGAACGGCATCCTGTTCAAGAATGCCGCCGCACTCGAAGAAGCCACCAAGCTCAACGTCATCATCTTCGACAAGACCGGCACGCTCACGCTCGGCGAACCACAGGTGCTGGAGGTGGTCGCTGCCGCGGGCGAAACGCAAGACGGCGTGCTTGCTCTCGCCGCCGCCGTCGACCAAGGCTCGGACCACCCGCTCGCGCAGGCGATTCTGCGCCGCGCACAGGCGTTGCGGATCGAAAAGCCCGCGGGCTTTAGCGTGCTCGAAGGTCGCGGCGCGCGCGCCGAGGTCAGCGGGGCCACCGTGTATATCGGCAATCGCCGACTGATGGACGAACAG
>JBGPGJ010000072.1:0-8063 GCA_041483795.1 Sulfurifustaceae bacterium | reverse complement strand
TGGTCGTCTCGGGCTTGGCCCGCGCCTGTGCGGAGGCGAGATCCTTCTGCTCGATTTGAATCAACCGCGCTTCGCGCTTCAGTTGCGCGCGCACCTGCGCGAGCTTCTCACCGAGTTCCTTGGTCTCTATCTGCCGCGAGGCCAGCGATTCCTCCGCCGTGGCCACGCGGTCCGCCAGTGCCTGGTGTTCCTTGACGCCGGCATCCTTGCGCGACTCGCCTTCCGCCGGTTTTTTGTCCGGTGTGGTCTTCTCGCCCTGAAGCGTGGAGCGTACGATCTTGAGCAGTTCGTCTTGTTGGCCGACCTTGTCCGTCGGCGCCTTGGCGACCTTTTCTGGCTCCTTCTTGGCCGCCGCCGCTTCCTTCGCTGCCGGGGCCTGTGCGACTGGTTTCGGTTCGCCTTCAATCACCTTGATCGCGCTGCTGGCACCGGCGAGCTTGATCTTGTACTCCTGCCACGCATCGTATTGGGCGCGGAATTGCGTGCGCGCCTGAACCGCCGGCACCGACTCGATCTCGATACCCTCCGGCATCTTCAGGATCTGTCCGGCCTTGAGGTTGTTGACGTTGTCGCTGAAGAAGGCATGTGGGTTCGCACGATAGAGCGCGAGCACAACCTGCTCTATCGTTTGGTTGTTGTCGGAACGCAATTGCTCGGCAATTCTCCAAGCGGTGTCGCCCCATTTGACTTTATACCCTCCCTCCATCGCCCAGCCGGCGGCGACTGATGGCGCTGACCGCTGAGGAGCGGTGGGAGGTGCAAGCGGCTCAACCTCGGGCTTAACATCCGACTCTGGCGAAGCGGGAGGCGGTACAACGGTTTGCATCGGCCGCCCCAGCGGCGGTTGCGCGGCCTTGGCTTCGACGTCCGTAGTAGGCTCGGTCGGTGCAGGCTCCGCTGCCGCGGACTGCTCAGCGGCGGGTTGCGCCGACTTCGGTTCTTCTTTTACCGCCTCAGGTATTCCTGCCTCAGGTTGCGGTTGTTCCGGCATCGGTGCAGGCACCGCTGGCTCCGTGCTCGGCGTCGCTTGTGGAGCTTCGATCCCCGCGGGCCGACCCGCGACCTGGACCGGTGGATCAACGAGTGCCGTGTACTCGCGCACCAACCGTCCGCCGGGCCACTCGACTGCAAGCAGCAATTGGAGAAACGGCTCCTCGAACTGTTGGTCGGTACGGAGCTGGACGAAATAATTGCCGTCGGCGTGCTTCGAGACGGTAAATTTTATTTGAGACAGGAACGGCAGCCGCTCTATGCCGGCTTGATCGAAATCGCTGCGTGGGGCCAAACCAACCTGAAGCCCCTTCAGCTCTTTTTCGGTAACGGAAGCAATCTCGATTTCCGCATTGAGAGGTTCATTGAGCGCGGAACGGACCGTCAGTTTACCCAAGCCCAGCGCATAACCCGCCAACGGAAAAAGCGCAATGAGCGCGCCCGCGATCCATCGTGCAGCCGACGCTGGCCGCCTATTGGTGTGGTGCATTCAGCCTTATCCCCGGTTCCTAGTCTCTTTAGTCCCCTCAATCAAAACGCTTACGGCACCTTGGGTTACACCGTCATAATAGTAATAACCTTTACGAATCGCAACTAAGTCTAGCTTACCACAAGGGTTTTGCCAGACTCGCCGCCGGTGGTATCTCGCCGCGTAGCGGGACTACTCTCCCAAACAGTTACCGCTTCTTGGTTCCTTTATAGATGTCGGGCCGGAGCACATCAATCCGATCCAGATAGGCCTTAATTCTCGAGCAGGAGTCGAAGCATACGGCGCAGCGGCTCGGCGGCGCCCCAAAGGAGTTGGTCACCCACGCTGAAGGCTGAAAGATAGTGCCCGCCCATGCGTAATTTGCGCAAGCGGCCAATCGGCACCGAGAGCGTGCCGGTCACGGCCGCAGGTGTAAGCTCTTTGATCGTGTCCTCGCGCCGGTTCGGCACGACCTTCACCCATGGGTTGGCCGAGGCGAGCACAGCTTCGATTTCGTCGAGCGGCACATCCTTAGTAAGCTTAATTGTGAACGCTTGGCTATGACAGCGCATGGCGCCGATGCGCACACAGATGCCGTCCACGGGGATGGGATGTTTCGAGTGGCCGAGGATCTTGTTACTCTCGGCCATGCCCTTCCACTCTTCACGGCTCTGGCCGTTGCCGAGGTCCTGATCGATCCACGGAATCAGACTGCCCGCCAGCGGCACGCCGAAGTGTGCGGTCGGGAAGCCGTCGTCGCTCAACACACCCGCGACCTCGCGGTCAATATCGAGGATCGCGGAACCCGGATCGTCAAGCAACGACTTTGTCGCCAGGTGCATTTCGCCCATCTGTTGGAGCAGCTCGCGCATGTATTGCGCGCCCGCCCCTGAGGCCGCCTGGTAGGTCATGGCGGTCATCCACTCGATGAGCCCGCTCTTAAACAGCCCACTCAATGCCATCAACATAAGCGACACCGTACAATTGCCACCGATGTAATTCTTGATACCGCTCTTGAGCGCACCTTTGATTACGTCGAGGTTCACCGGATCGAGAACGATCACCGCGTCGTCGGCCATGCGCAGCGTCGAGGCGGCGTCAATCCAATAGCCCGTCCAACCGGCGGCGCGCAGCTTTGGAAAGATTTCGCTCGTGTAGTCGCCACCCTGACAGGAGATGACGATATCCATCTCCTTCAGCTTCTCCACGCTCGTCGCATCCTTGAGCGGCGAAACGTCCTTACCGACGGCAGGACCTCCGCCGCCCACTTGTGAGGTGGTAAAGAACACCGGCTCGATGAGATCGAAGTCTCGCTCCGCCTGCATGCGGCCCACGAGCACCGAGCCCACCATTCCGCGCCAACCGACCAAACCTACGCGCTTCATTGCTGCACCTGGACAGAAAACCGGTGAATCCTCATAACGCCGCCACCACGGCGTCGCCCATCTGTGCTGTCCCGACCCTCGTTCTACCTTGGGTGAATATGTCGCCGGTACGCAATCCGCGATCGAGTGCGCTCGCCACCGCCCGCTCGACGCGCTCGGCGAGCACCGGCTCATTCAAGGTGTAACGCAACATCATCGCCACCGAAAGAATCGTTGCCAGCGGATTGGCCGCGTCTTTGCCCGCGATGTCCGGCGCCGAACCGTGGATCGGTTCATACAACCCTTTGTTGGCCGAATCGAGCGAGGCCGAGGGCAGCATACCGATCGAACCCGTGAGCATCGCCGCTTCGTCCGAGAGAATGTCACCGAAGAGGTTACCGGTCACGATCACGTCGAACTGCGTCGGCGCGCGTACCAGCTGCATCGCCGCGCTATCCACTAACATATGTGACAGCGCGACATCGGGATAGCTCCTGCCGACCTGCTCCACCACTTCACGCCACAGCTCCGAACTTTCAAGCACGTTCGACTTGTCCACCGAACAAAGCTGCTTACGCCGCTTGCGCGCGGCGTCGAACGCGACACGCGCCACGCGCTCGATTTCGTGTTCCGCGTAGACCATGTTGTTGAAGCCTTGACGCTCGCCATTCGCGAGCGTGCGAATGCCGCGCGGCTCACCGAAATAAACGTCTCCGGTTAACTCACGCACGATCAGGATATCCAGGCCCGTAACTACCTCGGGTTTCAATGTCGACGCCGAGACTAGTTGAGGATAAAGAATTGCCGGACGCAGGTTGGCGAAAAGCTTCAGTTCCGAGCGCAGCGCAAGCAACGCCTTCTCTGGTCTCACGTCGCGTGGGAGCTTATCGTACGTCGGACCGCCGACCGCGCCGAGCAGTACCGCATCGGCCTGCTGCGCCAACCGCAATGTCGCATCGGGTAGTGGATTCTTGTGCAGATCGTAGGCCGCGCCGCCCATTGGCGCCGATTCCAGTTCCAGCTTCAGGCCGAACTCGCGTTGCAGGCGTTCCAGCACCTTCACTGCCTCGGCCACCACTTCTGGGCCGATCCCGTCACCGGGTAGCACAACAATTTTCTTAGTCATTCTGGCGATCCCGGATTTTCAAAAACTCAACGCAGAGGCGCGAAGGCGCAAAGAAACCTCAAGAAATTAAAAAACTCCGCGTCTTTGTGCTGTACAGGGATGTACGAATGTCGCGAGCGCAGGGACGCGCGGGAGCGACCGCCTCTGCGTTGAGTTTTTATGCAGTAAATAGCCACGGCGCCTCTAGCTTGCGTCGTGCTTCATACGCACGGATCTCGTCCATATGCTGGAGCGTGAGCCCGATTTCATCGAGGCCGTTAAGTAAACAGTGCTTGCGAAACGCATCTATCTCAAAGCGAAAGCTCGTCGCATCCGGTGTCGTCACGGTTTGTGCGATAAGATCAACGGTGAGCCGGTAACCCGGCGTTGCAACGGTCTCGCGGAACAAGCGGTCTACCGTTTCGCGCTCGAGCACGATCGGCAACAAGCCGTTCTTAAAGCTGTTGTTGTAGAAAATGTCGGCATAGCTCGGCCCGACAATGGCGCGAAAACCGTAATCGAGCAATGCCCAAGGCGCGTGCTCGCGCGAGGAGCCGCAACCGAAGTTGTCACGCACCAGCAAAATCTGCGCACCCTGGTAGCGCGGCTGATTCAGCACGAAATCCGGGTTGGGCCGGCGCTTGCGATGATCCATCCCCGGCTCGCCCGGGTCGAGGTAGCGCCAGTCGTCGAACAGGCCTGGCCCGAAACCCGTGCGCTTAATGGACTTCAAATACTGCTTCGGGATAATCGAGTCGGTGTCCACGTTCGGCCGATCGAGCGGCGCCACTAGCCCCGTCAATTTTGTAAATCGTTCCATACATTCCTATTCCAGAAAAACTCAACGCAAAGACGCCGAGGCGCACGGGCCATCCCTGGCGTCGCATGTGCGGCTTCGAGTTGCCACAGCCCGCACATCCCTATGCGGGCGCTCAGCGGCGCCGATGCACGTTAAGCGCATCGGCGACTACCCCGCTTCGCCTTTGCGCCTTCGCGTCGAGTTGTTAGGTCAACTCCCGCACGTCCACGAAATGTCCTGCAATGGCGGCCGCCGCGGCCATCGCCGGGCTCACGAGGTGAGTGCGCCCGCCCGCGCCCTGGCGACCTTCAAAGTTGCGGTTCGAGGTCGAGGCGCAGCGCTCGCCGGGTTCGAGCCGATCGGCATTCATGGCGAGACACATGGAGCAGCCGGGCTCGCGCCACTCGAAGCCCGCCTCTCTAAAGATACGGTCGAGCCCCTCCTGTTCCGCCTGACGCTTCACCGGTCCCGAACCTGGAACTACAAGCGCGAGTTTGATGTTCTTTGCCACGTGCTTACCTGTTACGACCGACGCTGCCGCGCGCAGATCCTCGATGCGCGAATTCGTACACGAGCCGATGAAGATTTTGTCGAGCGCGATACTACGGATGGGCATACCGGGCTTGAGCGCCATGTATTTAAGCGCGTTCTGCATGCCGATGCGCTTGGTAGGGTCGGATTCCTTTTCAGGATCGGGAACCGACCCGTCCACGGGCACAACCATCTCCGGTGAAGTGCCCCAGGTCACTTGCGGCCTGATCTCGACGGCATTCAACACAACCTCTTTATCGAACTTCGCACCTGCATCGCTTTGCAATTCGCGCCACGCCTTCGCCGCCTTGTCCCAAAGCTCGCCCTTCGGGGCATACGGCCGACCGTGGAAATACTCGATGGTCTTGCCGTCCACCGCGATCATGCCGGCGCGCGCACCGGCCTCGATCGCCATATTGCAGACGGTCATGCGCCCTTCGACCGTCAGCGCCTCGATGGTGCTGCCGGCAAACTCGAGCGCATGGCCGGTGCCGCCGGCTGCGCTAATGCGGCCGATAATGGCGAGCACAATATCCTTTGCCGTCACACCCCGTGGGATCGCGCCCTCGACACGCACGCGCATGTTTTTGGCTTTTTTCATAATGAGGCACTGCGTGGCGAGCGCGTGCTCCACTTCGGAAGTGCCGATACCGAAGGCAAGCGCACCGACGGCGCCGTGCGTAGAGGTATGTGAGTCGCCGCAGACAATGGTCATGCCGGGCAACGTTGCGCCCTGCTCAGGGCCGATCACATGCACAATGCCCTGGCGCGCATCGTTCATCCCGAACTCTACAATGCCGAATTCGTGACAGTTGTCGTCGAGTGTTTCCACCTGCAGGCGCGACACGGGATCGGCGATGCCGCGCGTGCGGTCGGTGGTCGGTACGTTGTGATCGGCGGTAGCAAGATTGGCCCCCACCCGCCACGGCTTGCGCCCGGCGAGCCTCAGGCCCTCGAACGCCTGCGGACTCGTCACCTCGTGGACCAGATGTCGGTCTATGTAAATAAGGCACGTCCCGTCGGCGTTTTCGCGCACCACGTGGACATCCCAGAGCTTGTCGTAAAGTGTCTTCGCGGCCATCGTTTATTTCCTGGTTGCACTCATCTTAGGCATGGTCTATAAATAACTCAAATTCATATTTTACATACGATTAATTCCAATTTGTTATGGACATTGCTGCGCTGCAAGCCTTCCTCGCCGTCACCGATACGGGCTCGTTTTCCCGCGCCGCCGAGCGTATTTATCTGACGCAACCGGCGATCAGTAAGCGCATCGCCGCACTCGAGGACGCACTGGGCGCCAAGCTCTTCGACCGCATCGGGCGCGGCGTTCAACTCACGCCGGCCGGGCAGGCGTTGGCCGCGCGTGGACGCACGCTGCTCGAGGATGTCGAGGATGTACGGCGTGTCATCGCCAACCTCGCCGGCACCATTGGCGGCGAGTTGCGCTTGGCGATGAGCCATCACGTCGGCCTGCACCGTCTACCGCCCGCCCTCAAGCGCTTTCATGAAACTTACCCGGACGTGCGTCTCGACCTGCGCTTCATGGACTCGGAACGGGGCTGTCAGGCGGTCGCACAAGGCGAGATGGAACTCGCCATCGTCACGCTTCCACCCGAAAAACTGGCGTCATTGCACCTCGAACAGACCTGGGATGACCCACTCGATATTGTCGTGGGTCGCGATCATGCGCTGGCGCGCGAGACCTCGGTCACCTCGCGCCGACTGCTGGACTTCCCCGCAATTCTGCCTGGCCCAGGAACCTACACGCGCGAAATTATCCTGAAGGCGCTGGGTAAGCTGCGCCACCGCGTGCAGGTCGGCATGGCGACGAACTACCTCGAAGTGCTCAAAATGCTCGCCGCTATCGGCCTCGGCTGGAGCGCGCTCCCGCGCACCATGATTGACGACAGCTTGAAGGTGATCCAAATTGAAAAGATAAGGATCGGTCGCCGTCTGGGGTTGGTGACGCACAGCGCGCGCACCCTCTCCAACGCAGCGCAGGCCATGATCCGCAACGTACGGGAGACGGCATGAACTTTCTGGAGTTATTGCAAGCGCTCGAACATCGCCTCGGGTACCAGCACCTGCCGGTGAACCCGCGCGCCTCGACGCTCAAGCGCATCTTCGAGTGCAGTCCGGTGCACCACGAGCTGATGTACCGAATCGTACACGCGCTCTATTACACCAACGGTTGTGAAAAGCTCACCGATGTCGTTGGCCGAGACGCTTGTTTTGAGGCCGTCGGTCCCGTACGCCAGAATGCCCTTAGAACCCCTACCGCAGATGTAGACGCCTACCGACTGCTAGATGAACTGTGTCACGCCCTGGACGAGATTTTCGCGGTCGAGCGCGCGCCGCCGCCAAACGCGGTCGCCGAGGAGAAACCGCCGGCCGCAGTGATCCGGTTCGATGCGGCGCGTCGGTGCCGTTCCAAACCTTCGCACTGACCTAGAACGCCGCGACCGCAAATAAAAAATACGGAATTGGGCGGCAGGTAATCGCGCCGCCAGAGGAAAATCAATATCTGTAGACCAAACCCACGACAATTCCGGCGACAATCATCTCCACCATGCCGGCGATCGCCCAATAGACGGCGAGCGTTGCAGAGATAGGAAGCACTACGTACCAGCCTAAGGTCAGGGCCACGCCAATCAGGAGCCCCATGTACACGCCATAGCGCAGACCTTGGCCGACGCCGCTCTTCCCGGCTTCGTACCCTTTAACATAAATCAGTACGAACACCGGCGCGAAGATCAGATAGCCGATCCAGAACAACCACATCACCTGCCTCATGTCGGCTTC
>JBGPGJ010000071.1:0-8064 GCA_041483795.1 Sulfurifustaceae bacterium | reverse complement strand
CTGAAGGGCTTGAAGGTCGCGGGTAGCGCCCCTGGCAGCGCATCCACCTCTACTCTCAATGAGGCGCTCAAGAAAGCCGGGCTCAAGTACACCGATGTTGAACGTGTCTTCATGGCCTTCCCGCAACATGTTCTCGCGTTGCAGAACAAGGCCGTCGATGCCGCGATGACGACCGAGCCGTCGGCGACCAAGGCGGTGCAGAGCGGTGCCGCGGTTCGTGTTATGGGCGACGATGAGATCTACCCCTATCATCAGCTTGCCGTCGTCCTGTATTCGGGGGACTTCGTCAAAACGAACCCCGATGGCGCCAAGCGGTTCATGCGCGCCTACCTGCGCGCGGTGCGCGACTATAACGATGCCCTCAAGGACGGCAAGCTCGCCGGGCCGAACGCCGAGGGGGTCGTTGCCATCCTCACCGAGTACACGTCGGTTAAAGATCCCGCCGTCTACCGTTCGATCAGCGCGCAGGGCTGCAACCCAGACGGGCGCGTCCACGAACCGAGCCTGCGGAACGATTTACAATTTTTTAAAGATCAGGGACAAATCGAGGGTAAGGTCGGCGTCGAAGATGTGTTGGACAATTCCTTCGTGGAAGCGGTACTCAAGGAACTCGGTCCCTACAAGCGAAAGCCGGCGCGCAAATAGGTGCCATGGTGCGTTCCACCCCCGTTAAAAACGAGAAATCCATGGCCACCATCGAGACGCCGGCGAAAATCCGCATCCGCAATCTGACCAAGTCTTTCGAGACGCGGGCCGGGCGCGTGATTGCGCTGGACGATGTCTCGCTCGACATCCCGGCCGGGTGTTTCTTCACGATCGTCGGACCGAGCGGATGCGGCAAGACCACGCTGCTGAGGATCCTCGCCAATCTGGAAACGCCCACCAGCGGCGGCGTGGAGATCACCGCTCCGGCCGCCAACCGCCCGGGTAACTCCATGGTGTTTCAGGGCGACTCGCTGTTTCCCTGGATGACGGTATGGGAAAACGCCGCCTACGGTCTCACCATGCGCAAGCGCCCCCGGTCCGAAGTGGAGGAGGTGGTCGGGCATTATCTCGCCCGCACCGGCCTGACGCGCTTTGCCAAGGCCTATCCCCATCAGCTTTCCGGCGGCATGAAGCAGCGCGTGTCCATTGCGCGCGCCTTCGCCAACGATCCCGATATCCTGTTGATGGACGAGCCCTTCTCGGCGCTCGATGAACAGAACAAGGTACTGCTGCAGGAGGAACTGCTGCGCATCTGGGAAGAGACGCGCAAGACCGTATTGTTTATCACCCACAGCGTCGATGAGGCCGCCACCCTGGGCGATCGCATCCTGATCATGAGCGCCCAGCCGGGCCGGACCAAGCGCATCGTCGAGGTGCCATTCGAGCGGCCCCGCCGCGTGCTGGAACTGCGCGTCCGCCCGGAATACGGCGAACTGGTTTATTCGATCTGGGGTCAGCTGCGCGATGAAGTGCACCGCGCCCGCGCCCAGGACGAAGCGAGCGCTCCAACATGAACATCGTACGAAAAGCGCGCCTCGCCGGGTGGTCGCGGGGCAAACTAAGCGCCGGCAACCGCGATCGCCTGATCAACATCGCCTCGCCCATCGTGCTCCTGGCGCTGTGGGAGATCGCGGTGCGCGTCGGCATGCTGGATGCGCGCTTCTTCCCGGCGCCCTCGCGCGTGTTCGACACGTTCGTTAAGCTCATCGAGTCCGGGGCGTTGTGGGTGAACACCTGGGCCAGCCTGCAGCGCTTGTTCTGGGGTTTCCTGCTCGGTGGTGTGCCGGCGCTGTTGCTTGGTATCGCGATGGGCCTCTACCGCCCGCTGCGCGCCAGCGTCGAGCCCCTGGTCGCGGCAACCTACCCGATTCCCAAGAGCGCGATCCTGCCGCTGATCCTGCTGATCTTCGGCCTCGGCGAAGCCTCCAAGATCGTGATGGTCGCCATCGGGGTGTTCTATCCGGTATTGATCAATTCCGTGGCCGGCGTGTTGGAGATCAACAGGATATTTCTCGATGTGGGCCGCAACTTCGGCGCCGGACGCTGGCAGGTCTTTTGCACCATCGCCTTGCCCGGCGCGCTGCCCTTGGTCATCGCCGGGGTAAAGCTCGGCTTGGGCATGGGACTGATCCTGATCGCCATCGCCGAGATGATCGGGGCGAAGTCGGGCCTGGGCTACATGATCTGGAACGCCTGGGAGATTCTCTCCGTGGAGACCATGTACGTGGGCCTGATCGTAATCGCCTTGCTCGGGTTTCTGTTTTCGCTTGCGCTCAACGAGCTGGAGCGCTTCATCATTCCTTGGAAGGCGGAGCGTTGATCGTTCGTTCGACCGGACATCGCCGTCAATACGATTGCGGAGTGATTTTGATTGCTGCCGGCCGATGGTCGGCTGGCACAGGGCCCCGGGTCCGTCCGGGTAATGCAAGAAAGGTAGACGAAAACGGAGGATAAAACGTCATGGGGATATTTTTCCGATTCCTGTCGCAGACCCTGTTGTTCGTCTCGATGGTTATCACTGCCACATCCAAGGTGCAAGCGGCTGATGTCTCCGCACTGGCTCTTGACGAGGGCGCCAATCGCCGAAAGGCGTTTGATCGAGGGTGCACGGCGTGAAGGGGAAATCAACCTCTATTCGTCCCTGGTGGTCGAGGACCTCACCGCTATCGCGGCGGCCTTCGACAAGAAATACGGCATCAAGGTCAAATTCTGGCGCGCCGGTTCTGAAAAAGTGGTACAGCGCATCGTTACCGAGGCGCGCGCCGGACGATTCGATTTCGACGTCGTCGAGACCAACGGGCCGGAATTGGAATCGCTGCATCGGGAGTTGTTACTGCAGAAAGCCACGTCGCGCCACTTCGCCGATATCCTCCCGCAAGCCCTGATGGCGCATCGCGAATGGGTTGGGACGCGACTCAATATGTTTGTCCACGCGTACAATACCAACTTGGTCAAGAAGAAAGACCTGCCTAAGTCCTATCGGGACCTGCTCGATCCGAAATGGAAAGGCAAGCTCGCCATCGAGGCGGAAGACATGGATTGGTTCGCCACCTTGGTCAAAGAAATGGGGGAAGAAAAGGGCCTCAAGCTGTTTCGCGACATCGTGCGGACTAACGGGATTTCCGTACGCAAGGGACATACCTTGTTGGCCGGACTGGTGGCCTCGGGCGAGGTGCCCTTCGCGTTGACCGTTTACAAGCACAACGCCGAAGTCAACTACGCCATCCACGACACGCGCCAAGCGCTCGACGAAGCACGTAAGTTTCGCATCACACGTTTTGTGTTGACCATTGATCCGCAGGGTAACGACTACCTGCGTATACTGTGCGACGGTCTGGATTACGAAATGCTGCAAGATATCAACCAACTGCCCGCGCGTCTGCTGAAACTGTACCACTCGCTTACTTTTTGAGTGGCTGCGCGCGCGGAAACTCCCAGCTCTCAACAGGAGGAGCCATGAACGAAAAACCGACAGACGTACGTCTCGACCGTCGTGTCTTCCCGCTGGCATCGCTGCCCGTTCGCCGCCACGCGGCGCACCCCTGTGGCGTGTAACGAGCCGCTTTCCCGGCGGCCTGATAGCCACGCGGACCACGTGGCGGTCGGTATCATTGCCGATCGTGATCGGTTTTTCATTGCGCGTCGCCCGCCGAACGTGCATCAGGGCGGCAAGTGGGAATTCCCCGGCGGAAAGGTTAACGCGGGCGAGCCGGTTTTTACGGCGCTACAGCGCGAACTACATGAAGAGGTAGGTATTCACGTTCACGATGCGCGTTCGCTCATGCAAGTGCATCACGTTTATCCCGCTAAGAAAGTCCTGCTCGACGTTTGGTCGGTCACCGCGTACGCGGGCACACCGCACGGCCGTGAGGGTCAGGAGGCGCGCTGGGCTGCGCGCGGCGAACTATTAAAACTCGATTTTCCCGAAGCCGATCTGCCGATCCAGCGACGCCTATGGTTGCCGGCGTTGTACGCCATATCCGATTGCACGCGTTACGGTCGCGCAGCTTTTCTTCAGCGTCTCGAACGCGCGCTCGCGGGCGGTCTGCGCCTGCTGCAATTGCGCGAGCCGGGGATGGAACAAGGCGCGTATGTGACGCTGGCGCACGAAGTTATTGCACTATGCCACCGCTACGGCACGAAGGTGCTGGTGAACGCCGATCCGGCATGGGTTGGCCCCTGTGGCGCAGATGGCGCCCACCTCAACAGCCAGCGCCTCATGCGAACGCACACCCGTCCATTGTCGCAGGCCCATTTTGTTGCCGCCTCGTGTCATAACGAGACGGAACTGGCGCAGGCCGCGGATATCGGTGCCGACGCGGTGGTGCTGGGGCCGGTCGCGGTGACGTCGAGTCATCCAGGGGCGATTCCGCTCGGGTGGACGCGCTTCGGTCAGTTATGCCGCAATGCCGCACCCGCCGTTTACGCGCTGGGCGGAATGCGCCCGGGAGATTTTCCGCAAGCGCGTGCTTGCGGAGGGCAAGGCCTGGCGATGATAAGCGGCGTCTGGGAGGCCGCCGACGTCGGTTCGGTGGTTAGTGCCTGCGCGGCGACGAATTCATTTTGTTAGCAGATTGTTGAAAAACTCGTTTTCAACAACCTGCGATGCGGTCGAGGGGTGAGCCGCGCAGCGGCAAACGCCCGCACAGGGTGGTGCGGGCTGGACTTGTCCGCGAAGCAGGATAGCGCAGCGGACAGGGACCGACATTTTTCAAGCACGCAAGTGCTTGAAAAATGGAGCGAGGCGCTCGTCATACGACAAGACGAACGAACGAAGCGAGCAGGGCTACCGGCTCGCGCCGCGACTCGCGAGTTGAAAAAGTCCAGGGAAGGACTTTTTCAACATCCTTTTGGAGGCTCTCAATCTTCGGCGAGTGTGAGATAGCGCTCGTGCAACCGTGTCACTTGTTTCTCGAGCTGCACAAGATCGGCATTGTTTTCAATCACATCGTCCGCGTGCGCGAGTCGTTCCTTGCGCGATGCCTGCGCTGTCATGATGCGGCGCACCTCCGCCGGTTCCAAGCCGCTGCGTGCGGCGACGCGCTGTACCTGCAGCGACTCATCGCAATCCACCACCAAGATTCGATCCACGAGGTCACCGCCGCCGGTTTCGATCAGCAGCGGTACGGCAATGATGGCATAGGGAGCATTAAAACTGGCGAGCTGTTGCTGCACTTCGGCACGAATGCGCGGGTGCAGGATGGCCTCAAGGCGTTTGCGCTGCATCGGGTCGTTGAAGACCCGATTGCGCATTTTACCGCGGTCGAGCGCACCGCTGGTGTCGAGCACATCCGGACCGAATTGCCGCACGATCTCCGTATGCGCCGCTTCACCCGGTCGTACCAATTCGCGCGCAAGCTCGTCGGTGTCAATGACCGGCACCCCGCGCGCGGCGAAGAAGTCCGCCACCGTGGATTTGCCGCTACCGATTCCGCCGGTGAGACCCACACGCAGCATCGTGGTCGTCAGAAACGCGCGAGTTGCAGATAGTAGCGGGTGATCTCTTCGCCCCACATGAATGCGATCCAGCCGGCCGCGCAGAGAAACGGGCCGAAAGGAATCGGCAGCCGGCGATCGCGGCCGAAGAAGATAATGAATGCAATGCCCACGATCGCTCCGAGAAATGAAGACAGCAAAAGAATCAACGGCAACTGTTGCCAACCAAGCCAGGCGCCAAGTGCAGCGAACAATTTGAAGTCGCCGAAACCCATGCCTTCTTTACCGGTCACCAGCCTGAAGGCCTGGTAGACGCACCACAGAAAGGCGTATCCCGCGGCGGCACCGATCACGGCCGAGGAAAGCGGGGTCAAGAGAGTCGAAAGATTGATAAGCAGCCCAATCCAAAGCAGCGGCAGTGTGATGTCATCCGGCAGCAGTTGCGTGTCATAGTCAATGAAGGTGAGGGCAATGAGTGCCCAAGTGAATAGTAATCCGGCGCCGGCCGCCAAACCGTAGCCGCAGCGCCACGCGACCAAGGCCGAGAGTAACCCCGTCGTCAGTTCAACCAGGGGGTAGCGCCACGATATCGATTTGCGGCAGGCCGAGCATTTTCCGCGCAGCCATAGAAAACTTAGAACAGGGATATTCTCCCACGCGCGTATCCGATGGCCACAATGAGGGCAATGGGAACTCGGGCGAATTAGGTCGAATGGCCCTTCAGGCTTGGTCGCGGCTCTTGCCGGATGTAGCAGCTCTTGGGCCTGCGCGCGCCAGCGGCGATCGAGCATCACGGGCAAGCGCAGAATCGCGACATTGAGAAAGCTGCCGACGATCAAACCGAGCACGAGTGCCAAGGCGATAAAAACCACGGGGTGTGCGGCGAGATAAAAGTGTATAGAGGTCATCTCGAAATGCGATGTCGCCCGTTTCCTCGTCACCCCTTGCCTCTCTTGCAAAGGGGAAAGAGAGACAGGTGAGAGTCTTCAAAAATAAATATAAATTCTTAGACGGTGGACGCCATCTTGAAGATCGGCAGATACATTGCGATCACGAGACCGCCAACTACGATTCCAAGGAAGGCCATAATAATCGGCTCGAGCAGGCTTGATAGACCCGCAACCGCATCGTCCACTTCTTGTTCGTAAAAGTCGGAGACTTTTCCTAGCATCTTGTCGAGCTCGCCTGATTCCTCGCCGATTGCGACCATCTGTACGACCATATTGGGAAACAGTCCGGTGGTATTCATCGCGGCCTGAAGCTGCATACCTGTGGAGACGTCGGCCTTGATCCTCATTGTGCCTTCGTAATAGACCCGGTTGCCGGCCGCACCGGCCACCGAGTCGAGCGCTTCCACGAGTGGCACACCGGCAGCGAACATGGTAGCGAGCGTGCGGGAAAAGCGTGCGATCGTCGCCTTTTTAACGATCACCCCGATTACAGGCGCTTTTAGCAGCAATCGGTCCAGTGCGTGTTGCATCTTCAGGGAGCGCTTGTAGCTATATCCAATGAAGGACACGCTTCCGACGATAGCGCCGATGATAATGTACCAGTAACTCTGGAAGGCCTTTGAAATTTCAAGCACCATTTTTGTGAGCGCGGGCAAATCTGCGCCGAAGCCCTTAAACAAATCCTCGAACTGCGGAATCACGAATACGAGCAAGATTGCGGTGATGATAAACGCCACCACAACTACCGCGGCCGGATAAAACAAGGCTGATTTGATCTTGCCTTTAATGGCCTCGATCTTTTCCTTATAGGTCGCCACCTTGTCGAGAATACTGTCGAGGATGCCGGCCGCTTCGCCGGCGCCGACCAAATTGCAATAGAGTGCGTCGAAGTAGAGCGGATGTTTGCCCAACGCCACGGTGAGACTGGTGCCGGATTCGACGTCCTGTTTGACCGCGAAGATCAGCTCCTGCATGCTCGGATTTTCGTGACCCTTGCCGACGATATCGAAGGCCTGCGCCACGGGAATACCGGCGGTCAACATCGTCGACAGCTGACGTGTAAAAACCGCAATATCCTTAGGCTTTATTTTTTGCTTGAAGAGAAGGAGCGCCCTGCGGCGTTTGGATACCTTGAGCGGATTGACACCTTGGCGGCGCAGCGTGGCGTTGACGTAGGCCACACTGGAGGCCTCCATCTCCCCTTTGAGCTTTTTGCCTTGTTTGTCTACGCCTTCCCAGGTGTAGGCGTCGAACTTCTTTTTCGCTGCGGTTTGTTGAGCCATGGATATTTACTAGACGTTGGTTACACTTTCGATTTCGGCGAGGGACGTGAGGCCATCCTTGACCTTTTTTAGGCCGGATTGACGCAGGTCGAAGACGTGTTCCTTCTTGGCCTGTTGCTCTATGTCAATTTGTGTTCCGCCGCGCATGATGATTTGCTGTGTAGCTTCGGATATCGGTAGTACCTGGTAGATACCGACACGACCGCGGTAGCCATCGCTGCACTGGTCGCAGCCGACCGCGTTGTACGGCGTGAAGTGTCCGATGTCGCTTTCCTTGAAGCCGGCCTTTAGCAACGCTTCCTTTGGAATTTCCATCGGTTGTTTACAACTCGGACACAGTCGCCGGGCCAGGCGCTGAGCAATGATGAGAATTACGCTCGAAGCGATGTTATACGGGGGGACGCCCATGT
>JBGPGJ010000070.1:0-8083 GCA_041483795.1 Sulfurifustaceae bacterium | reverse complement strand
GTGAGAAGGCACAGGAGAAGGTATTCTCCCAGCTTGGCATGTGGCGCGAGCTGAAAGAGCAGAAGCCCGATCTGGTGATCGGCGTCGGCGGTTGCGTCGCCTCGCAGGAAGGCGAGGGTATTGTTCGCCGTGCGCCCTTTGTGGACCTGGTTTTCGGTCCGCAGACATTGCACCGCCTACCTGAATTGTTGGAGCGCAATCTCGCGACCCAACGACCGGCGGTGGATATTTCCTTCCCCGAGATAGAAAAATTCGATCGGCTCCCGCAGCCGCGCGTGGACGGTCCGCGCGCGCTGGTGTCGGTAATGGAGGGTTGCAGCAAGTACTGCAGCTTTTGTGTCGTGCCGTTTACCCGCGGCGAGGAGTTTTCGCGTCCGTTCGACGATGTGATCGCCGAGGTGGTCGGTCTGGCCGAGCGTGGCGTGCGCGAGGTGATTCTGCTCGGGCAGAACGTAAACGGTTATTGCGGTGTGCGGCACGACGGCTCAACCGCCGATCTCGCCACACTGATCCGATATCTTGCGGAGGTGGACGGCATCGGCAGACTCCGCTTTACGACTTCGCATCCGCAAATGTTCGATGATCGTCTCATCCGCGCCTACGCCGAGGTCGAGAAGCTCGCCAATCATTTACATCTGCCGGTGCAGAGCGGTTCGGATCGCATCCTGGCGTTCATGAAACGCAACCATACGGTACTCGAATATAAGTCGAAGCTTCGCAAGCTGCGCACGGTGCGGCCGGACATCAGCGTCACGACCGATTTCATTATTGGTTTTCCAGGGGAGACTGAGCGGGACTTCGAAGCCACGATGCGCTTGATGGAGGAAATGCAATTCGATACCTCCTTCAGCTTCATTTACAGCGCGCGCCCCGGCACACCGGCCGCCGAGTTGGACGATGACACCCCGCATGACGTAAAACACGCACGCCTGGAGCGGTTGCAAGGGCGCAATCTCGAAATGGCGCGCGCGCTCAGCGAAAGCATGGTCGGTACGGTACAGCGCATTCTGGTCGAGGGTCCGTCGCGCAAGAACGCCCGCGAGCTTTGCGGGCGGACCGAGAACAACCGTGTGGTGAATCTTGATGCACAGGGGCGAGGCTGTGAAGGTGGACATTCGGTGAATGGCCACCAAGCCCCGGGGGTTCAAGCGAAGCAGGACAGCGTAGCGCTGCAACCCGCGAATGTCGGTCGCTCACAGCCCCCTGCGATGAGCAGGGATGCTCAAGTGCCGCGAGCACAGGATGTGCAGGAGCGACCTTCGCGCGACACTCGTACGTCCCTGTACAGCGCGGGAGCCGGCAGGTCGCCGGGAGCGACGGCCACCGATGACCTCACCCCGGTGGGGCAGTTCATCGATATCGAAATTACCGAGGTCCGCTCTAACTCCTTGCGTGGACGGCTTATTTCCCCGCGGCAAGCGTTGCGCGCTTGATTTGGTTGCTGTTTTGGCCACTAATTAGATCCATCCATTCTCATTTTTGCGCTAGTTGCCAACCAAACCCCAACCCATCGAGTTCAGTCTCACGCCCGCCGACAACCATCGGCTGGCCGAGCTGTGCGGCGGTCACGACGAGCATATCCGGCAAATCGAGGAGTATCTCGACGTGGAGATCGCGAACCGCGGTAACCGTTTCCGTATCGTCGGTAAACCGGAAGAGTCGCGTAACGCCGAGCGCGTGCTGCGCGAGCTTTACGCGGCGAGCGGTACCGGCGAACCGCTCACGCCAGCGGGCATTCACACGACACTGCAACAACTTGCTTACAAGGTTCCTATCGGCGAGACCGAACCCGATACCGACATTCGCACGCCCAAGCGTGTCGTGCGCGCGCGCAGCCCACGCCAGCGAGAATACGTGCGCAACATCCTCACGCACGACATCAACTTCGGCATCGGCCCGGCGGGGACGGGCAAGACCTACTTGGCTGTGGCGTGCGCGGTTGAGGCACTCGAAGCGAGTCGCGTCGAACGCATTGTACTCGTGCGGCCGGTGGTGGAGGCGGGCGAGCGACTCGGTTTTCTGCCGGGTGGGCTCGAGCAAAAAGTGGACCCGTACTTGCGGCCGCTCTACGACGCGTTGCACGAAATGCTCGGCTTCGAGAAGGTGGCACGGTTACTCGAGCGGGGCATCATTGAGCTTGCGCCGCTCGCCTACATGCGCGGGCGCACGCTGAACGCCTCGTTCATTATTCTCGATGAGGCGCAGAATACCACTGCCGAGCAGATGAAGATGTTTTTGACCCGCATCGGTTTCGGCACCACCGCCGTCATCACCGGCGACATCACCCAGATCGACCTGCGCCGCACGCAGCTCTCCGGCCTGAAACAGGCGATGGAAATCCTGCGCGGCGTCGAAGGCATTGCCTTCACCTTCTTCACGCCGCAAGACGTAGTGCGGCACGCGCTGGTGCAGAGAATCGTCGAAGCCTACGAGGCGCGCGAGCAAGGTTCGGGCAATCCCTCCGATCCACACAAATGAAGGTTCGGGTGAACGTGCAAGTCGCTACCGCTGTTACCGGACTGCCATCTCGCGCCAGTCTTGCCGCCTGGGCGCGTGCGGCGCTCATGGGGCTGCGCCGCCGCAGCGTTACCGTTACCGTACGTATTGTCGGCAGTAAGGAGTCGGCGGCGCTCAATTCGCGGTTCCGTCACAAAAGCGGACCGACCAATGTGCTTTCGTTTTCGTTCCAGGCGCCGCCAGGAATACGCAGCGATTTGCTGGGAGACGTCGTTATCTGCGCCGATGTGGTGCGCCGCGAGGTACGCGAGCAAGCCAAGGCCGAACGGGCACATTGGGCGCATATGATCGTCCACGGTATAATGCATTTGCGCGGTTACGATCACCAAACCAGGAAGGAAGCCGCGGTCATGGAAGCGCGGGAGACCCGAGCACTACAGCTGTTGGGATTCCCGAATCCTTATGCCTAGATACCTCTCTCACTGCGATGTCTGACAAAGAATCCACCATGCCGGAGGCGCCGGCGGAAGCGCCCGCGCGTTCGTTTCTCGATCGTTTGAGCGAGGCGCTTGCGGGCGGGCCGGCCTCGAGCGAGGAGCTGATCGCGATTCTGCGCGATGCGCAAAAGCGCGGCCTGTTCGATCGCGATGCGCTCGACATGATCGAGGGCGTGCTGCAGGTCGCGGAAATGCAGGTGCGCGATATCATGGTGCCGCGCGGGCAGATGGACGTCGTGGAAAAGAACCAGAAGCCCGAGGACTACCTGCCGCGGCTGATCGAAACGGGCCATTCGCGCTTCCCGTTGATCGACGGCGACAAGGACAAGGTGGTCGGCATCCTGCTCGCCAAGGATTTGTTGCGCTACTTCCGGCTGGAAAAGAAGAAGCGCGTGCAGTTCAATCTGCACGATTACCTGCGCCCGGCGGTGTTCGTACCGGAGTCGAAGCGACTGAACGTGCTGCTGCGCGAGTTCCGCGCCTCGCGCAACCACATGGCGATCGTGGTGGACGAGTACGGCGGTGTCGCCGGTTTGGTGACGATCGAAGACGTCATCGAGCAGATCGTGGGCGAGATTTCCGATGAGTACGACGTGGACGAGGAGACCATGATCCTACCGCGCGAGGGCGGCGAGTATGTCGTCAAGGCCCTTGCGCCGCTAACCGAATTCAACGCCCGTCTCCAGACAGCGTTCGCGCACGAAGAGGTGGATACCATCGGCGGCCTGGTCATGGCCAAGCTCGGACATGTCCCGCGTCGCGGCGAGAAGCTCGATCTCGACGGTTTGCGTTTCGAGGTGTTGCGCGCCGACAGTCGCCGCGTTCATCTGCTGAAAGTCACTCACCTTGCCCAAGCGCCACAGCAGGCAGATCAATAACCTATTCCCCCTGTCTGAACGCGGGGCAGATGTCGCGGCCCTGGTGGCGGGGTTGTTGTTAGCGCTCGCGTTTTCTCCTTTCGATTTGTTTCCGTTTGCCGTTATCGCGCCGACGGCGCTTTTTTATCTGTGGCAGGAAGGGTTCGCGGCGCGCGCGGCGTGGCGCGGGTTTCTCTTCGGGTGCGGCATGTTCGGCATCGGGGTGTCGTGGGTCTACGTCAGCATGCACAACTTCGGCAATATGCCGGCGCCGCTCGCCGCGTTCGCCACCGCGTTGTTGGTCGCTGGACTCGCACTCTATCCGGCCTTGCTCGGGTATCTTCAGGCGCGGCTATTCAAACGCGAGGGCATGTTACACGCGGTACTCGTGTTGCCGGCGCTGTGGGTGTTGTTCGAATGGTGGCGCGGTTGGTTCCTCAGCGGTTTTCCCTGGCTCAATCTCGGCTACAGCCAGGTAGACACGCCGCTCGCCGGGTACGCGCCGCTCGCGGGAGTTTACGGCGTGAGTCTTGCGGTTGCGCTTTCGGCCGGTTTCATCGTTGCCTGTTTTCGTGACAGACGACGTGCTGTCGTCTGGATGGCACTGTTCGTCGTCGTGTGGGTGGGAGGGTTAATCCTCGAGCGCATCGAATGGGCCGAGCCCGAAGGCGCCACGCTGCACGCGGCGCTGGTGCAGGGCAACGTGCCACTACGGGAGAAGTGGGACCCGACGCAACGCGCCGCTATCCTCGAGCGTTACCGGCAGTTGAGTCTTGCGGCAGCGCCGTCTGAATTGATTGTCTGGCCTGAAGCCGCGATCCCGACCACCATTAATCAGCTTGATCCTGACTATCTTTCGGGGCTGCGCGAGTTCGCCCGCAGCCACAAAACAGATTTTCTGATCGGCGTCATCGAACGCGACGCGAATCGACGCGACTACTACAACAGCGTGATCGCGCTTGGCGCGAGCGAAGGCGTCTACCGCAAACAACACCTCGTTCCTTTCGGTGAGTACGTGCCGCTTAAACCATTTTTTTACTGGCTGATGAGCAACCTGCAAATCCCGATGTCGGACTTGAGTCCTGCGCCGGCGCCGCAGTCGCCGCTCATGGCAGCGGGCCGCACGATCGCTGTGTCGGTATGCTACGAGGACGCCTTTGGCGAAGAGCTGATCCGCGAATTGCCGCAGGCATCGCTACTGGTGAACGTAAGCGAAGACGCCTGGTTCGGCGAGTCGCTTGCCCCGCATCAGCGGTTGCAAATGGCGCGGCTGCGTGCGCTCGAAACCGCGCGCCCAATGCTGCGCGCGGCCAACACCGGTCCCTCGGCCGCGATCGATCATCGTGGCCAAATGATCGCGCGATCGCCGCAGTTTCGTACAACCCTTTTGCGCACCGAAATCCAACCCATGCGTGGAACCACGCCTTACGTCCGCGATGGCAACCTGCCGGTGGTCTTGTTCGCGGGCTTCCTGCTGACCGCGGGATGGATTAGTTCGCGGCGTCGTCGCTGAAAAACTGCCAATCCACCACATCTTTTGCGTCCTCATTGTGCACTCGCCGTTGAAAAAATTCGCCTGACTTGTTTTGCCCGGCGGATGCCAGCGGCGTAGAATCGCCGACACTTATGGCCCGCTTGCGCACTGGGTTCCTCCAGCGCCTTCAAACCGAATTGCCGGTCTGGGTGCGCCACGGTTGGGTTGCCCCGCAACACCAGCAATCCATTCTCGATCATGTCGCACACCAGGCGGAAAGCTCCCCACGCTATCTCGTCATCGTGCTTTGCGCGATGGGCGCGTTATTGCTCGGCGCCGGTGTCATCACCTTCTTCGCCGCGAATTGGGGACTGATCCCCAAGGCAGCGAAGCTCGCGATCCTGTTCGGCGCGCTCGGAGGTTGCTATGGTGCGGCGAGTTTTTGTCTTGCGCGCGGAGTTGAAGCGTTGGGGCAGGGACTGCTGCTGCTCGGTGTCCTGCTCTTCGGCGCCAACATCTTTCTAATTGCGCAGATCTACCACATAGATGCGTATTACCCCAATGGGGTGCTCGTTTGGGCAGTTGGTGCGCTGGCAACGGCGGCCGCCGCGCGTTCGCAGTTTGCGCTCGTGGCCGCCCTCGCGCTCGCGACACTATGGAGTGGGATGGAAACCTTCGAATTCGATCGCGGTCCCCACTGGTTTTTTTTCCTTCCGTGGATGGCGGCGCTGGGGCTGATCTACCGTCATCATTGGTTAACAGCATTGCGCGTGGCGTGTGGGGCCTTGCTGGGGTGGTGCCTGATGTTGGTGCTGGCGGGCCATTTTATGGATCGCCCCTGGCTCGCGGGCGGACGAATGGCATTGTGGCAAATCTACGTCTTCCTGGGGATTGCGCTGTATATCCTCGGGCGCGGGATGTCGTGGTATCCACGTTGGGCGCGGTTTGCCGCACCGGTGATTACCGCCGGCGCTGTTTGGGCCGTGGCGGCATTGTTTGTACTGACCTTTCCTGAAAGTCAGCGCTTCGGTGTGCGGCAGGAGTTCGGCGGCGCGTTACCTGCCGTTTGGATTGGCGCCACCGTGGCAATGTTGCTTCTCGTCGCCGGGTTAATGGCGTGGCGTTACCACGGCACGCCGCTTTCCACGCTGCCGCTGTATCGGCAGGGGGCGTTCATATGGCTCGTCGTTGCCGGTGCGCTCGCGCTTGGCAATCTTGTGGCGGACGGTCTTTACCCCGGATGGATGGCGTTCGGTTATAACCTGCTCTCGGTAAGCGGCGTGGTGTGGCTTGTCATGACCGGCGTGGATCGCGCCGAAGCGCGCCTCGTGAATCTCGGTTTCATGTTCTTCGCCGTGCTGCTGCTCGCGCGTTACTTCGATACCTTCTGGACGCTGCTCGGCCGCTCGTTTTTCTTTATGGTTGGCGGCGTGTTGCTGCTCGTGGGCGGTTTCCTCCTCGAGCGCTCGCGCCGCCACCTCACGGCGCGCATCGCCGCCTCCGGAGGCGGCGCATGAGTCTCGGGTGGAGGATCGCAGCGGTGTTCGGAATCCAGGCGCTCGCGCTAATTTGTATGGTCGCCGATCGCCAGTGGACGCTCATGACCGGTACACAGATAGTGCTGGAAACCGCCCCGGTGGACCCGCGCTCGCTCTTCAGCGGCGATTACGTGGCGCTCAGTTACAAGGTGAGCCGCTTGCGACCTGCCGAGTTGGGCGGCGACCGTGATTTCCGGCGACACGACGGCGTTTATGTGTTGCTGCGCCGCGGCGAGCCGTACTGGGAGCCGGTCTCCGTGCATAAGGCCGCGCCGACACCGCCGCCCGGACATGTTGTGTTGCGTGGCGAAGTTACCGACACTGGAACACGATCATGGGATCCTGAGCAGCGCCGTACGGTTGAAGGAGCAACTCTATTCGTACGGTACGGCATCGAAAGTTATTTTGTTCCCGAGGGTGAAGGTCGTGCTATCGAGCGGCCGACGGCGGATGAAAAGATTTCGATTCGTGTCGCGGTAGACGCGCGCGCGCGGGCCGCCATCCAGGCGTTGCTTGTAAACGGTAAAGAACGATATGTGGAACAGTTACTCTGACAGCTAAGGAGAAACCAGTGAAAAGGGCAGTTGCAAGCATGGTAGTCATAGGGTGTCTGTGCGGTCTGGCAACGGCGGCGCAGGCGCAAGACAAGTTGCGTATCGGTACGCTCGATGTACGCAAGGTGCTGGTCGAAAGTAAACCGGGACAGCAGCACCGCGTCGAGCTTGAGAAGATGGTTAAGGAGCGCCGCGACAAACTGACGAAAGAAGAGACGAATATCAAATCGCTCCAGGAGAAGCTTGAGAAAGACAAGCTCGTGCTTACTGAAATACAAAAAGAACAGAAGCAGAAGGAGATAGAGAGGAAAATCGCCGACGTGCAAAAGGTGGCCCAGGAATACCAACAGCAGGTCGCCAAGCGTGACAACGAGCTCTCCGGCGAAGCGAGCGCAATTGTGCGCGAGATCATTGCCGATATCGCCAAGCAGGAGAAACTCGTGATGGTGGTGGACAAGAACCAGTCCGGCATCTTTTGGGTTGAGGAGCCCGTAGACATCACCGAGCGCGTGGCCAAGGCCTATGAGGCCAAGGTGGGCAAGTAGGACGGCGAGCGGGTGACGTGCGCATACGCGCTTTGTTTTTGTCGCGCTTGCGCCCTGCTCCCAAGTCGGCGCAGGCCGCCGGCATCGTAAATCGCAAAGACTAAGGAGGGTTGAAGGTGGCGGATTTCGACAAGGCACTACCCAAGGTGTTGGCCAACGAG
>JBGPGJ010000069.1:0-8090 GCA_041483795.1 Sulfurifustaceae bacterium | reverse complement strand
TGGGTCAACCCCAGCTCTGCTCGCCGCTACCCTGTTTGGCCTGACCGACCCGGCCACGCGCCTGTACGCCGAGACGCTCGGCGTCGCACTACGGCTAACAGAAATCCTTTTTAATCTCGGCCACGACGTGCGTCACGACCGCCTCTACCTTCCTGCCGAAGATCTGCGCCGTTTCGGCGTCACGGAAGCCGATGTCCTTGCGTGCCGTCACACCCCGGGGTTCGAGGCGCTGATGGCGTTCGAAACCGAGCGCGCACTGCGATATTACGACGGCGCCCTCGCTCAGTTACCCGATGTAGATCGCACTTACCAACTGCCCGGGCTCATCATGGCGGCTATCGCCCGCGCACATCTCGACGAGATCCGGCGCGATCGTTATCGTGTACTCGAACGACGGCTTGCGTTGACACCGTTGCGCAAATTCTGGATCGCCTGGAGAACGCGCGCTCGCGAATGGCGCCGCACACGACATGTCCGATGAACGCCTAGATCAATGGGACTTCCCGATCGCGGACACAATTACGTTTTCCTGCTTTTTTATCTGAAATCGTGCATGCTTGTTCTCGGCGCACCGTCCTAGTGCACTAATCTGCACTGCATAACAATCCGTGCAGCACAGCCATCTGATTTAAAGAGATTATTTTTGAAAATAGACAGTTCCGGTCATGGCACATCGCTTGCTGTAATGCGAGGGGATAAACTGATTCGCTAGCGAGGTTGCTGTGAAACAAAGGCTCGTGCTCGTCGGCAACGGAATGGCTGGCGTGCGCACGCTCGAAGAACTGCTCAAGATCGCGCCGGATCTGTACGACATCTCCGTCTTCGGCGCCGAGCCCCACGGTAACTACAACCGCATTCTCCTCTCCCCCGTTCTATCCGGCGAGAAGAAAATCGTCGACATTATGCTGAACGACGACGGTTGGTATGCGTCGAATGGCATCCAGCTGCACAAAAGAAAAAAGATCGTGCGCATTGATCGGCGCGCACGCAAAGTAATCGCCGAGGACAGCACGGAAGAACCGTACCACCGGCTGCTGCTCGCGACCGGTTCCAATCCCTTCGTTATTCCTGTCCCCGGCCACGACTTGCCGGGGGTAATTACGTTCCGCGACATCGCCGACGTGGACACGATGATCGCTGCGTCCAAGAACCACCGCCACGCGGTCGTGATCGGCGGCGGTTTGCTCGGCCTCGAGGCCGCCAACGGCCTCAAGGCGCGCGGCATGCACGTCACCGTGGTACATCTGCTCCAGACCCTGATGGAAAGGCAGCTCGACGATGTCGCCGGCGGCCTGCTGCAGCAGTCGCTCGTGGAACGTGGCATCGAGTTCCTGCTCGGGGCACAGACGCAGGAGATTCTCGGCAAAAAACGCGTCCAGGGCGTGCGTTTCAAAGACGGTCGTGAAATCTCCGCCGACCTCGTGGTGATGGCGGTCGGCATCCGGCCGAATATCGAGCTTGCGAAACACTCTGGCCTGCACTGTGAGCGCGGCGTGGTGGTGAACGACACCCTCCAGACCTACGACCCGAGTATCTACGCCGTCGGCGAATGCGTGCAGCACCGCGGTCAGACCTATGGACTGGTCGCGCCGTTGTTCGAACAGGCCAAGATCTGCGCCAATCATCTTGCCGAAGCCGGCTTCCGGCGTTATGAAGGCTCGCTGACCTCGACCAAGCTCAAGGTCACGGGTGTCGATGTCTTTTCCGCCGGAGATTTCAGCGGCGGCGATGGCGCCGAGGCCATCGTGCTTCAAGATCCAACGCGTGGCATCTACAAGAAACTGGTAGTCAAAGACAACCGCATTCAAGGCGCGGTGATGATTGGCGATACCGGGGACGGCGCCTGGTACTTCCAGTTGATGCGCGAGGGCACGAACATCGCCGATATCCGCAGCCGCGTGTTGTTCGGGCGCGCGCATCTGGGCGATTCCGGCCACTCGGGACAGCACACCGCCGCGGACATGGACGACGGCATGGAGGTGTGCGGTTGCAACGGCGTGTGCAAAGGCGCTATCGTCAAAGCGATAGTTGACAAAAAACTTTTCACTCTCGAGGACGTGCGCGCTCACACCAAGGCCTCGTCTTCCTGCGGTTCGTGCACCGGCTTGGTCGAGCAGATCCTCGCCTCCACGTTGGGCGGCGATTACTCGGCGACCCCAAAGGAAAAACCGATGTGCAAGTGCACCGACTTCTCGCACGACGAAGTCCGCCGCGTCATTCGCGAGCAACATCTGACCGGTATCCGTGCCGTGATGGACTCGCTCCAATGGAAAAGCCCGGATGGTTGCAGCACGTGCCGCCCGGCACTGAACTTCTACCTGCTCGCCACCTGGCCCGCGCAAGCGAAGGACGACTATCAGTCGCGCTTCATCAACGAACGCGCCCACGCCAACATCCAGAAGGACGGGAGCTACTCGGTCATTCCGCGCATCTGGGGCGGCGTGACCACGCCGAAGGAATTGCGTGCCATTGCCGATGTGGCCGAGAAGTTTCAGGTGCCGGAAGTAAAAATCACCGGCGGTCAGCGCATTGACCTGCTCGGCGTGAAGAAGGAACAACTGCCGGCGGTGTGGGCGGAACTGAATAAAGCCGGCCTCGTCTCCGGCCACGCCTATGGCAAGGCACTGCGCACGGTGAAGACCTGTGTCGGTAGCGACTGGTGCCGCTTCGGTATCCAGGACTCGACCGCCATGGGGATCAAGCTGGAAAAAATGACATGGGGGTCGTGGACACCGCACAAAGTCAAAATGGCGGTATCGGGCTGCCCGCGCAACTGCGCCGAAGCGACGATCAAGGATTTTGGGGCCGTCGCGATTGACTCGGGTTGGGAACTTCACGTTGGCGGCAATGGCGGCGTGAAGGTGCGCGCCACGGATCTGCTGTGCAAAGTAAAAACCCAGGAAGAAGTCCTGGAGTACTGCGGCGCTTATCTGCAACTCTATCGCGAAGAAGCGCACTATCTTGAGCGTACCGCACCTTGGATCGAGCGCGTGGGCCTGAGTTACGTCAAGCAGCGCATCGTCGAGGACGCGACCGGACGCCAAGCGCTGTACCGGCGTTTCCTCGAGTCGCAGAAATACTTCCAACACGACCCGTGGGCCGAGCGCGCGGCCGGCGCCGAGGCACACGAATTCACCCCGTTGCGGGCAATTGTCGATGCTTCTGCCTAACCTACCCACCTAACTAATTGACGCGCGCATGCAAATAGAGGCGAAAAAATTGGAACCGGCCGAGGGCTGGGTCGAGGTCGGCGCACTCGACGTCATCCCGCGTCTTGGTGCACGCGTGATTCACACACCGGGCGGCGACGTTGCGCTGTTCCGTACCGCCGACGATGAGGTCTTCGCGCTACGCGATCGCTGCCCGCACAAAGGCGGACCGCTATCGCAAGGGATTGTCTACGGGAAAAAGGTGGCCTGTCCGCTGCACAACTGGAGTATTCATCTCGACAGCGGCCACGCGGTGGCGCCGGATGAGGGCTGCGCGGGAACATTCCCGGTCAAAGTCGTGAATGGCGTGGTCTATCTGTCTTTCTAAGCGGAAAACAAACCGGCTGGAGCACGACCGCTACGCCACTCGGCAAATATGACCGCCCACGACCAGCGCTCGGCTTATCTCAATATTTTTAGCAGCTTGTCTTCCAACTCAATGCGCGTGGCGAGTTGCTCGCCCAGGCTCGAAAGCGATTCATGGAACGCGCCGGAAAGCTCGAAACGCGCGTCGGTATCGTATTGATCGTTGAAGGCAAGCACAGCTTCGGTGGTTTCAGCGATGCGAGGGTAGAGATCCGCGGACAATTCCACAATCTCCTTGCGCCGTTCGGTACCGCTGATAATGCGCTCGTACACCGAGAAATGTCCGGCGGCAATATAATCCACGAGCACCTGACAAAATTCCTGCAACATCTCGTGCGTCCCATTCTTGGGTTTCGCCTGATAGGGCGCCAGACCAGCCAAGCGGCAATACAAGACGAACATCTCGGTCCGCTCGGCGAGTAGTTTGCTCACCATCTCGCGGCTACCGGTGCGCCTGTCCTGAGCACTGACTCCGTCGACGGTGGAATCGGGAGTCGGTCTTTGGGGAGGACTCATATTTCTTAACTATCCTTGATCGTGGTAGCGACTATACGCGGTTCGTCCGCTGTTGTTAACAGCATAAATACAGTGTCATTTCAGTCGAAATTTCTATAAAGTTATCGGTTTAATCGTATGTCGCGCGAGGGGAAATTTTACATTACATCGGTTGTCCCGGGAAACGTCTCTTGAGATCGGCCAGTAACCGCCCGACCCCCCCTCCCTTACCCATGCGCTTCATCATTTCGCGCGTTTGGTCGAACTGCTTCAACAGACGGTTGACCTCTTGCACCTGCGTTCCGGAACCGGCTGCGATACGCCGCTTGCGCGAACCGCGGATGATTTCCGGCTGGCGTCGCTCCTGCCGCGTCATGGAATTGACGATCGCCACCAGTCGCCTGGATTGCCGGTCGTTGAATTGCGCGCGTGCCGCCTCCGGAATCTCGCCGACGCTGGGGAGTTTCTCCAACAGCGTCGCAACGCCCCCCATGCGTTCCACTTGCACGAGTTGCTCGCGGAAATCTTCAAGATCGAAGCCCTGGCCTTTAGCGACTTTCTTTACCAGTTGTTCGGCCTTTGCTCGATCAACCGTGCGTTCCGCCTCTCGGACAAGCGAAAGCACGTCGCCCATGCCGAGAATGCGCGAGGCGACGCGTTCGGGATGAAATGGCTCGAGCGCCTCGGTCTTTTCACCGACGCCGAGAAATTTGATCGGCTTGCCGGTAATCTTGCGCACCGAGAGCGCCGCGCCGCCGCGCGCGTCGCCGTCGGTCTTGGTGAGAACGACACCCGTGATCGGCAACGCCTCGTCGAACGCGCGCGCGGTATTGACCGCGTCTTGACCGGTCATGCTGTCCACGACAAAAAGCGTCTCGGCCGGCCCAACCGCCGCGTGCAGCGCGCGAATCTCCTGCATCATGGGCTCGTCGACGTGCAACCGCCCGGCGCTGTCCACGATCACGACGTCAATCTGGCGCCGGCGTGCTTCCTCGACCGCGGCGCGGGCGATATCCACCGGGTTTTGATCTGGCGACGACGGGAAAAACTCCGCACCCACCTGCGAAGCCAAGCGGCGCAACTGCTCGATCGCGGCGGGGCGATAGACGTCGGCACTGGCCAGCAACACGGATTTTTTCTCGCGCTCCTGCAAAAAACGCGCGAGCTTCGCGACGGTAGTCGTCTTACCGGAGCCCTGCAAACCCGCGAGCAGAATCACCGCCGGCGGGCGCACAGCGAGATTCAGACCCTCATTTACCTGCCCCATCAGAGCCACGAGTTCATCGTGGACAATCTTGATGAACGCCTGGCCCGGCGTGAGGCTGGTTACCACTTCCCGGCCGAGCGCGCGTTCGCGCACATGCTCCAGGAAGTCCTTCACGACCGACAGCGCCACGTCGGCCTCGAGCAGCGCCATGCGCACCTCGCGCAGCGCGTTCGCGATATTGTCCTCGGTGAGACGCCCTTCCCCGCGCAGGCGCTTTAGTGTGACCTGTAGCCGTTGATTCAAAAAATCGAACATAATTTATGAAGTCTCATCGCAAAGGCGCGAAAAATATACATGCCATCCATGGCGTCGCATCGTCAACTTCGCTATACCACAGCCCGCACTTCTCGCTGCGCGATCCTGCTTCACTCGAAGCCCAGCCCGGCCGTCCTGGCCGGGCGTTCGCTGCTGACGCAGCTCACCCTTGTGCGGGCGCTCAGCGGCGCCAATGCGCGTTAAGTGCATTGGCGACTACCCCGCTTCGCCTTTGCGGTGAGTAATGGTTAAAACTCCAACACCTCACTGCGCATGAGCCGCCGTGGCGTATTTTTCGGCACATGGCTGGCGATCTCTGCCATGATCTCCTCCTCCTCGCCCGGCATGAGGTGGGTGATATGTACCTGCGGCCCGGGCTTGAGTTTTTTCAGTTCCTCGGCGAGCAACTTCGGGCAAAGGTGTTTCGAAACGCGCGCTAGCGGCTCGTCTTTGTCTAGAAACGAGGTCTCAATGATGACATGCTTTAAATCCTCGCACGCGTTCAACATCCGCCACAACTCATCGGTTGTCGTCGTGTCACCGCTGAAGGCAAGGCTCCCGGTTGGGCCACGAACGAGATAACCCACCGCCGGGACGATGTGATTGACAGGAATACTGCGCAGCCGGCGCGCACCGAGCGTGTACTCCGCCCCCGGTGCCAGCGTTTCGTAGACCATGAATGGCGCCTCGAGCGTCGGCAGCCGCGCGAAGTCTGGCCATAGCACACCGTTGAATAGATGCGTCCGCAACCCGCTCAGCGTTGCTTCCTGCGCATGCACCGTTACCGGCTTCCCGCGTGCCGCACCCACGCTGTCCATCATAAACGGCAAACAGGCGACGTGATCGAGGTGCGAGTGCGTCAAAAAAACGTGGTCCACGCGCTCCATCGTCGCGAGCGAAAGCTCGCCCACGCCGGTCCCGGCGTCAATCAGAATATCGTCATTCACCAGCAGCGAGGTGGTACGTGCGGGGCCGCCAATGCCGCCGCTGGCGCCGAGAATCTGCACTTTCATGTCGTACGTAAAATCTCCTGGTTGAATTCTTACTACCTTCTTCGGAACGTGGTCTATGCCATCCTTGGCGAGACGTTGCGGCTTTGATAAGCCCCAGCCGGTACATCCATGTACCGGCGCTCGACGGGCGCGCACACGTTAAGTGTGTGCGCCACTTTTCCGTCTCGCCCTCTCCGGCGCACCGTTCGTGCCATACGTGGCGACGCGTTTTCGACCTCGTTATACCCTAGCCTGCACTTCGCGCTGCGCAATCCTGCTTCGCTCGAAGCCCAGCCCGATGCCGGCCCCGGGCAGGCAAATTCGGCCCGCCCGTTCGGCGGCACCGACGTCCACTGGACGTCGGCGACTACTCCGCCTCACCCCTGGTCGGGCGTTCGCTGCTTACGCAGCTCACCCATGTGCGGGCGTTCGGCGGCACGAGTGAGACGGGGTTGTCGCGGATGCACTTAACGTGCATCCCCGCCGTCGAAGCCGCTCCTGCGCATCCGTGCGCCCGCGGCATTCGCACCTCCTTGTGCAGCACGGGTGCAACGGGTTTCGTTGCACCCTTGGCTGCAAACGCTGAGTGCATTCGTGAAATTCCCGCCTCACTCTTCAAAGGCCGGTCCGGCTATGTCAAACTCCTCGTCACATTATGGCTAATCCGATGCTGAATTTCCTGGTCCTAGCTCTCTACATCGCCACCGGCGCTCTGATTGCACAGCGTTTGGCCTACGGACGCACCGCCACGCGCGGCGTCAAGGTCGGCACACTGAGCCTCGTCCTTGGCGCCATTGTGCTGCACGCGGCGGTGCTCTATCCGGGATTGCGGCTCGAAACTGGGCTCAATCTTTCACTTACCACCGCTTTTTCTCTTGTCGCCTGGGTTGTGGTGCTGCTCTACTTTACCGCCTCGGTTTATCGCCCCGTGGATAATCTCGGCATCGTCGTACTGCCGCTCGCGGGGCTCACGGTATTGGCGGCCTGGTGGCGACCCACCCAGCACCTGATTGCGCTGTCTTCGCAGTGGCAGGCGCTACATATCATCGTCTCGCTGCTTGCCTATAGCCTGCTCTGCCTGGCCGCCGTGCAAAGCCTGCTGTTACTCTTGCAGGAACGCACGCTTAAGCAGAAACATTCCGGTGGCTTCATCCGCGCGTTGCCACCGATGGAAACGACCGAAACACTGATGTTCCAAATGATCGGGCTCGGTTTCGTGCTGCTGACGCTGACGGTGGCCAGCGGAATCGTGTTCGCCGAATCGTTCTTCGGCAAACCCTTTCGCTTCACCCACCATACCTTGCTCGCACTGATCGCCTGGGTGGTGTACGCGATCCTACTGCTCGGTCGCTGGCGTCTGGGTTGGCGCGGGCGGCTGGCAATTCGATTGACGCTCGGCGGTTTTTTGTTGCTGGTGCTGGCGTACTTCGGCAGCAAGTTCGTACTCGAAGTGCTGCTCGGGCGCGATTGACGATGTCTGCTAGAATGCCGCTCGTGCCTGTTTCC
>JBGPGJ010000068.1:0-8110 GCA_041483795.1 Sulfurifustaceae bacterium | reverse complement strand
ATAAAGAATCTGCGACTCGGACTGGATCTCGAGTTCGCGAATCTGTTCGCGGAAACGCACGACGTTGTGCGACAGCTCGCCGAGGTTGTCGCGAAAGCTGTGAATCTGCTGCTCCATGCGCGCGCGCGAGATGCTCACCTCGCCCGCGTAGTTGACGAGTTCGTTGAGCAGCGTGGTGCGCACCTTGATCTGCCCGCGGCGCTCGATCTTCTCCGGCCAGGTTTGGGATTCTTCTTCGGTCATCTCGCGGCGCTCGTCGGGCACTTGCGCGAGCGGGAGTGCTTCATCCATCGGCCGCGCCCCAGCCAATCCTGGCGCGGCCGGGGCCGACGCAGCGGAAGCGGCGGACGCGTAAGGGGACTCGTCGGCGTCGTCGGTAACGGCCTCGGGTACGACCAACCCCGGCGCCAGCCGCGAAATCTTGGCGTAGAGCGCGTCGGTGGACGGCAGCGGCTGACCTTGCTCGAGCCGATCGAGTGTGACGAGCAGGTGGTCGTGCACCTCGTCGAATAGATCGAAGGCCTCCGCACCGAGCGCGACCTGACGATCCTCGATGCGCTTGAGCAACCCTTCGGTCACGTGCGCCAGATCGCCGATCGCGAACACACCGGCCATGCGCCCGCCGCCCTTGAGCGTGTGCAGCGCACGCCTGAGATCGGCCAGCGCACCCTGATCGTCCGCGCGCGCGCGCAAGCGTGCGAGCGATTCGTCAACCATGTTGAGAATCTCCCCCGCTTCCTCGTGGAAGATTTCCAGCAACTCCGGGTCCACCTCCGGCGTGGATGACCTGGCCACCGCAGCGGCGGACAGCCGAACTGTTGGGGTGAAGCCGGCGGCGGAGGCGCGCTCCGGTAGCGACGGTAATTCAATTTCTTCCATCGTTCCCGCTGTTTCGTCGGCAGCTCCCCGGGGCGGGGGCGACGGTGCCGCCGCCGGCGCACCGTGCAAATGCGGCGTCAGCGCGTGCGCTGCGCGCGCGATCGCGGCAAAACGTGCGCCGAGATCGCCGGCGGATTGCGCACCGCGGTTAAGCAGTTCCACCAGCTCGCCGACCGCCGTGTACAACTGCTCGACCAAGGCCAGCTCCTCCTCTCCCAGCGGAAAACTTTGAGCGCGCATTGCTTGCAACATTTTCTCCGTCTCGTGACAGGCCTCGGACATCATCTGAATACCGAGCGAGCGCGCGTTGCCCGCCAGCGTATGCGCCGAACGGAACAGCAGTTCCGAAACCAGGCGTGCGCCTTCGGCATGGTAGGCGGAAATCTCGCGTCGGATGTTATCGAGATGTCCGTTGGCCTCGTTGGTGAAAATTTCAAGCAGGGTCCCATCGAGCTTGGGCAAATCGGCGCCGGCCGTAGCTGCGCCGGTCTGCAATGTCGAGGTCGACTTTGCCGTCGCGGGTTGCGCCAATTCCTGCGCCTTGAGCCGCAACAGTTCGAAGTCGAGCACGGGCGGCGCGCCGCCGGCGAAGTGATCCACCATCTGCGGTAAAACTTGCTGCGCCTCACCGACGAGGTTTACGATCTCCGGGCCATACGCGAGCTTGCCATCGCGCACACGGTTCAACAGGTTCTCGACCGCCCAGGCGAACTCGGCAATGGCGCTGGCACCCACCATGCGCCCGCTGCCCTTGAGCGTGTGGAAACCGCGCCGCAGTTCGGCCAAGGCTTCCTTGCTGTCCTTATCTTCGCGCCAGACGATGAAATATCTGCCCATGGTCGAGAGCACGTCGCGCGCGTCTTCGATGAAGATCTCGCGGATCTCGTCGTCGATCGGCTCGGGCGGCGTGAACGATGCGCGCGGGGCGGTTTTCGCCGAAAACATTGGCGCCGCCGGCGCCGGCGCATTTGTCTCTTCGAACGCGCTAGCAACCGGCGCCGCCGCCAGCGCCGCGACCGATTGACGTAACGTTTGCACTACCTCCGGCGTGAGCCGCGCGGGGTCTTCCGTTACCAGTTGTAACAGGCGATCGGTTTCGTCGGCGATACGTGCAAAACGCTCTTCGCCGAGCGTGCGCGCCAAGCGTGCGCGACGTTCCAGCGCCGCGCGCAATCCGCCTAACACCGCGTCGCTGCGCGGCGCCGCCAACCAGGTCTCCAGATCGCCGCCGAGATCGCGCGAGGGCTTGGCCGCGGTTGCCGTGGCGCCGCCCGCGAGCGCCGTGTCCATATCGCGCTGCGCACCGTCAATGAGCGACTCCAGATTGCGTCGGTCGGTATGCAGACCTTCCATGTACGCGCCGATGGTGCCGATACACACTGCCAAGGCGTCCATGATGGCCGGTGTCGGCGCGAGCGTCCCGGCGAGAATGGCTTCGACATGGCCACGCGTCGTCTCGACCAACATGGCGGCGCGCTCCTGGCCGAGGATCTGTATCGTGCCCTGAATCTGCGACAGCAACGGCGGGACTTCCTGCATCAGATCGCGGCGCGTGGCGTCGGCCGCGAAGGCCTCGATTGCCTCCTCGATCATGGCCAGGTTCACACCGACCTCGCCCGCGACTACGCTCAAAAGCTGCTTGAACTCCATTTCGGTCAGCTGCGCCTCACCCACCTCGATACCGCTGGCGCCCGGAGCGGCGTCGGCAGCATGCAGCGCGCGCAACCGATAGATGCCGTCTTCGATAGTGCGGCTCCATTCATGCGGCGTATGCGTCACCTCGCGCGTACCGGACTCGAGCGCAAGCAGCGCCTCGGCCAGCGGCATTGCGCTGGCGTCGGGATCGGCAATTCGGTTTTCCAACAGCGCCTGGCAAACCGCGCCGATCTCGTCCACCAGCAGCTTGAGCGGCGCTACTCCCAGCATATCGAGCGCGTTCGCCATCTTGTGAAACTGACCGAGCAATTGTTCCAGCACCTGCGGGTCGCGATTGGCCGGATCGAAGTACGTGGTCAACAAGTCCTGCGCCGACATCACTTCCGCGCCGAGCGCGTTCGCCACCGAGTTCAATACTTCGGGCGCTGGCATCTCGAATGTGAGCGTCTGGGCCGACCCCGGCATCAGCGCTTCGAGTCCGAACGCCTGCCGAAGTTGCGTGACCCGCGCACCCTGGATCTGGCTATGTCCGATTTCCCACAGCATCGCGCGCGCGTTCGCCTCGGCGTTCTTGCGCAGCTCTGATTTCTCGGCGCCGTCCACCAGACGCTTGATCTGCTGGTCGAGACGCGCGAACAACTTCTTGCGCGCGGCGGTCGGTTCGAGCCCGGAGGCCAACGCCTCGACCAAGCCGCCGGCGATCCAGAAAAGTTGTTCGTGCGGCGCGAATCCGGCCTGGTCGCGCAATTGATCGAAGACCGCTTCGATCTCCGCCAGCGCGGCATTGTTCGTGGCATTGCGCAACCAGTTGAGCAGCGCCGTTTGCAGCGTCGTGCGCAAAGCGCGCGCAAGATTGCGATAGTCGGCCTCCTCCAGCGGGGTCTGGGCGCGCGCGTCCGGCGGCGGTCGCACGGTCAGATCCGGGGTGAACAATTCCAGTTCCGCTATCGGTTCGATACCGCGCGCACCGCGCATCTCATTGATGAGCGGCACATATTTGAAGGGAGCGTCCGATTGGCCGAACTGCAAGCGCGCGAGATAGTCGGGCAAGGTGACGATGGCGCGCGTGAGCATTTCGAGCACCTTCGATGAAGGCTCAATTTTGTCGTTGAGAACAGCCTCAGCCAGCAACTCAGTCTCGCGCGCCACCATGGCCACGCCGTCGAGCTCGACCATCGTCAGCGTGCCCACCACCTGATGCAAGTGAGTAATACAGAAACGCAGACGCGTCTTGTCGGAAGGGTTTTCGGCGAACGACTCCAGGGCGAGACGCGCCTGCTTCAGGGTCTCGTCGATTTCGCCCTTGACCCAGCCCAATGTGCTCGGGTCAACTTTGCCGAACGTGCTCATATACCTTTGTAAACTCCACGGCGCACGCCTGCCCTCGCAAGTCGTGCGCCGCTCGTGTTACCGGAACGATCCGGAGGATCAGATAGGTAACTTGAAGCCCGACACCGAAGCTTGCAGCTCGCGCGCGAGGTCGGAGAGCTTGCCGATCGATTCCGCCGTCTGGCGACTGCCGGCGGAGGTGAGCGTCGTGGTTTCCTGAATCTTGGCCATGCTGCCCGACACCTCGGTTGCGGTCTGCGACTGGCGACCGGCGTCGCGCGCGATGCTGACGATCAGGCCCGAGAGCTGCTCCGACACCGATTCGATTTCGCCCAACGCCTGACCGGCGGCGTCGGCGAGTCGTGTCGCCTGCACCACGCCGTTGGTCGCTTGCTCCATCGAGGCCACCGCTTCGTTGGTATCGGCCTGAATCGTTTTCACCAAGTCGGCGATCTGCTTGGTCGCCTCCGCCGAGCGCTCCGCGAGTCGTTGCACTTCGTCCGCCACCACCGCGAAACCGCGGCCCGCCTCGCCCGCCATCGCCGCTTGAATCGCGGCGTTGAGCGAGAGGATGTTGGTCTGCTCGGCGATGTCGTTGATGAGCTCGACGATTTCACCGATCTGTTGCGAGGATTCGCCGAGACGCTTGATGCGCTTGGCCGTCTCCTGGATCTGTTCGCGCATCTCGTCCATGCCTCGGATCGTGTCCTGCACCGCTTGCGTGCCGCGCTTGGCGGTGGACACCGAACCCTGGGCCACTTCCGCCGAGCGCTCGGCGCTCTTGGACATGTCCTCCATGGAACGGGCCATGGCCATGACTCGATTGGTGGTTTCGGTGATCTGCGCCGCCTGGCGCAAGGCCGCCTCGGTCAGTTCGGTCGCGGTCTGGCGTGAGCTCTCGGATGCCACCGCCACTTGAGACGCGGCGTTCTTGATGCGCGCCACCAGGCTGCGCATCTCGCGTACCGCGTAGTTGATCGAGTCCGCGATCGCGCCCGTGACCTGCTCGGTGACTTCGGGCTGAATGGTGAGGTCGCCGTCGGCGAGATCGCCCATTTCGTCGAGCAGCTTCAGAATCGCGTCCTGCGTCTGGCGGTTTTGCTCGACGCTCGATTGCGCGCGCACGCGCGCATCCACGACCAGCTTGCGGGCCAGCAATAACAGGAAGGCAAGTGTTGCCCCACCGAAAACAACGACGGCGCCCTGCACCCACGCGCGCTGCGTGCCCAAGGCCAAGTAGGTATCCACCAGTTCTCTCGATTTTGCCAGCAGCGGGTCGGACTGCTCCAACACCGTCTGACCGGAACGTTGCGAGACAAACAACTCGGCGGCGCTGTTAAGGATGCTCTCGACGTGCTTGTTGATGGAGCTGAAGGTCGAACCCATCTCGTCGATCTTGGGCTCAAGCGCCTTGGGCGCCGCCTTGCGCAGCCGGTCCTGGGTCTCGGTGAAAAGCCTGATGTCCTTGCCGAATTGCGTCGCCGCCACGGCGGCCTCGTTACCGCCTTGAGCGAACAGGTTCACGTCCTTGGCGATGCGCTGCGAGAGCATGCCTTGGCGATTGATCAAATACAGCTCCGCCTGCTTCATGCCCGACTGGGCGCCCAGTTCCGCGAATTCGTCGGTCACTGCGAGCAGCAACGGAGCGGTCTGGTTGATGGCGAGCACGCTCTGGCGCATGTCGAACAGCGCCTTCTCCTGCCCCAGCACTTGGTCCACTTCGGCGCGTACGCCCTCGCTCGCCTGCGGCGGCGTCCACATTTTAATAACTTGGGCGAGCTGATTTTCCTGGATTTCAGTCGGACTCGGGGGGACACCGAGCTCGGGGTTACCGTCCTTGAGGGCATTGACGATTTGATCGAAGCGGTCGCGCGCTTCCTTAAGCGTCTTGAACGCACTCGGTTGGCCGAGCACCGCCTCACGCGTATCCTTGGCGATACGTTGCGAAAGCATCAGCAGCTGGGACGATTGCTCGACGTACTTCGATTCGCGTTCGGATCGTTGGGCGTTGATCACGAGAAACCACACCATCACAATCATGGACAGCACCATACCGCCCAACAGGAACGGCAATGCGCCGAACATCCCGAACGCACCGCTGAACGCGAAGCGCTTGCTTTTGCCGACATCCAAGTATTCGTCGGCCGTTTGTTGAGCCATCTGCTCCCCCGCGAGGTCGATCACGTCCTCGGACGGTTGATCAAGATTCGGCATTCGTTTCGCCATGACCGTCTCCTCTCTTCAGTCTCGTTTCACACTTTGTTTCTACGCGGCCACGTGCTTGAACGCGAGGCTTTCGGCAAGCGATTTCATGTCGAAAATGCCCCACAGCACGTTGTCGCGCAAAAACGCTCCATTTAAATGCGCCAGTACCGGATCGTCGAGTCCGGACAGATCCTGGCGTCCCAATTCTGCATCGAAGTGCTGCAATCCCAACACCTCATTCACCAACAACCCCGTGTGCAAATCGGGGATATTCATGATCATCAACCGCGCATCCGGATCGAGAAACACCGGCGGCTTGCCGAAGAACTCCGCCATATCCACGATTGTGATCAGGTTACCGCGCACGTTGGCCACACCCTTGAGCCAAGGTTTGACGCCGGGCACCGTCGTCGACGGCGGCGGCGGTAGCACCTCGAGTACATGATCGAGCGGTGTCACCAGCCGCATATCGCCCACGCGAAAAGCCACCCCCGACCACAACACGGCTGCCTCGATTTCTTGCGGCAGGACGCGTGCCTCGGCCGCGGCGGCCTGCTGCATGTGCCGCAATAACGTAAGCGGATCTTGGGAGGTCGGAGTGGGAGTCATTGGGGCATTGTTTCAGGATGTTCAAAACGTCTTGATCTTTTCCATCAAGACTTTCTCGTTTATAGGTTTGACCAGATAATCCTTCGCTCCCTGGCGCAGTCCCCAGGCCTTGTCGGTTTCCTGGCCCTTAGTGGAACAAATAATGACCGGGATAGCCGAGGTGTCCGGATCGCGCGTGATGGCGCGCGTGGCCTCGAAACCGCTCATGCCCGGCATCACGATGTCCATCAGGATCAAATCCGGCTTGCCGCTCTTCGCCTTGGCGATACTTTCCTCACCGCTTGCGGCCGTCGTTACCTGATAACCGTTCTTCTTCAGCATCTCGCTCAGGAGATGCGAGTCCGTCGGAGAATCGTCCACCACGAGTACATTTTTAATCGCCATAAGAATGCTCCGGTTGCCTTTCTTGGTCCTAGTTAACGTTGATCTTTCCGTCGATGAATTCAGTGCACGTATTTGTGAATCACGTCTATCAGTTCTTCCTGCGTGAACGGCTTGTTCACGTGCTCTTCGGAACCGGCGATGCGCCCGCGTGCACGGTCGAACAATCCGTCCTTGCTCGAGAGCATGATCACCGGGATGTCCCGGAAGCGCTTGTTGCTCTTGATCAGTTGACACGTCTGATACCCGTCCAACCGCGGCATCATGATGTCGACAAAAATAATATCCGGCAGATGGTCCGTAATCATCGACATCGCCTCGAATCCGTCGGCTGCCGTCAACACCTCGTACCCCGCCTTCTTCAGTAACGCCTCGGCCGTGCGCCGGATGGTGTTACTGTCGTCAATAATCATTACCTTGACGGCCACAGTCGTCCTCATCGATTCATCGTCGGCGGTGTGGGCATGCGCCCGTGCGTTTGTGTACACAGCAAAAGTCCGGATTGCAATGTAATGTCTGCGATTTTCTCGTTACCGCAATGATTTGTTAGCACAAATCCCGCTACAAATCCACGAAACGCGCCTCAATTCCGGCGCACCAGTAATTAATATAGTCTACGACCCGCGGGTCGCGCGCCTGTCCCGCACCGTCTTCAATGTGGCCGCGGCCCCGGGTGGAGCCTTGTCGTAAAAACCGCTTAATTTTAAGCAGGAACCATGCCACTCGTGTATATAGGCTTGGCAGCCAATCATGAAGTTACGCTACCATTCGTAAACACAGAGCCATTTTGCCTACTCCATGGAAGAGAAACACCCAGCCGCCGTCCCTTGCTTAACCACGGCCCTCACCGGACCCCTGCAAGCGCTCGAGACCGAATTACTCACCAACCAGGTCTCGATCGAACAATGGTTCCGCGCCGGTTTTCGCGAGATGCCGGCGCCGTTTTATTGTTCGGTGGACCTGCGCAACAGTGGCTTTAAGCTTGCCCCGGTGGACACCAACCTGTTCCCGGCCGGCTTCAACAATCTCAACCCGGCGTTTCGACCGCTGT
>JBGPGJ010000067.1:0-8205 GCA_041483795.1 Sulfurifustaceae bacterium | reverse complement strand
GGTCATACTTGATCGGATCGAGCGCGGTGATACCGAGACCCCAGGCGACCAGCGACCCTGCGCCGCTGCCGCGCCCGGGACCGACCGGTACACCGTTGTTCTTCGCCCAGTCAATGAAATCGGCGACGATGAGAAAGTAGCCGGAGAAACCCATCTTGACGATGACGCCGAGTTCGAGCTCGAGCCGCGCCGCATACTGTTGTCGTTGCACGGCAATCGTAGGGTTCTCTTCGATGCGCGCCTCGAATCCCGTCGCGGCCTGCTGTCGCAGCAGATCGTCAATGGTCATGTCCCCGGGCACGGGGTAGTCGGGCAGAAAGTAGCGATTGAGCTCGAGCTTGAAGTTGCAGCGCTGTGCGATCGCGATGCTATTCGCAATCGCCTCGGGAATATCGGCAAAGAGCTCCGCCATTTCCTTCTGCGAACGCAGGTACTGCTGCGAGGTATAGCGCCGCGGTCGGCGGCTGTCGGTCAACACGCGTCCATCCTGGATACACACCCGCACCTCGTGTGCCTCGAATTCCTCGGGCTTAAGAAAGACCACCTGATTGGTCGCGACTACCGGCAGCCCGAGTTTGGTCGCGAGCGCCACGGCGGCATGGTTGTAGTCCTCCTGATGGGGATGACCGGTGCGCGCGATTTCGATATAAAATCGACCGGGGAACCACGCTTGGTATCGGTGTGCCAGCTCCTCGGCAAGGACTCGATTGTTGGCTAGCAATGCCTGACCGACGTCGCCGTCCTGTGCGCCCGAAAGCGCAATCAGACCGGGAGTCGGTGTCGGTAACCACTCCCCAGAGATGCACGGCCTACCGGAGTGCTGACCATCCGCATAAGCGCGCGTGAGTAGTCGGCAAAGCTGGCGATAGCCCTCGAGGTTCTGGCACAGCAGCAGCAAGCGAAACGGTTTGTGCGCATCGGCCGGGTTCTCCAGCCAGAGGTCGGAACCGACGATGGGTTTGACTCCAACCGCAACTGCCTCGCGATAGAACTTTACGATGCCGAAGACATTGGCGAGGTCCGTGAGCGCCACCGCCGGCATGCGACTCTCGGCGGCGGCTTGCACAAGATCGCTCAGACGCACGATGCCGTCGGACAGAGAATACTCCGAGTGGACGTGCAGGTGGACGAAGCCGGTGCTCACGAAGCGATATCACCCAAAACGCCGGGATGGAAAAAGCACACTGAGTTGCTGCCAGAATAACGATAAATGCACATTTTAATAACTCTAAACGACATAACTTATATTCAATATCTCTTTGTTATATAAAATAAAAGTTACCTCAGCAGACGCGACTGAATTGGCCCGAAACTGCGCCGATGCACTGGGCTGACGCCAAGCCGATCCAACGCCGCTAAATGGCCCACCGTGGGGTATCCTTTGTGACGCGCAAAACCATAGCCGGGATAATTCGTATCCAACTTACACATCTCGGCATCGCGCGCGACTTTGGCGAGAATCGAAGCCGCGGAAATCGCGGCCACGGTAGCGTCCCCTTTCACTATCGTCTTCACTCGGCACCCGAGTCGCGGTGCCCGGTTGCCATCCACGAGTGCCAATTCCGGCTTCAGTGTAAGCGCTGCTACCGCACGCTGCATGGCTAACAATGTCGCCTGAAGGATGTTAAAGGCGTCAATTTCCTCGACCTCCGCCCGTCCAAGTGCCCAGGCCAGCGCGCGTGCCTGGATCGCCTCTGCGAGATTTTCGCGTTGCACAGGAGTCAGCACCTTGGAATCGGCGAGCCCTGGGATTGGACGCGCCGGGTCTAGAATTACCGCTGCCGCAACCACCGGGCCGGCAAGCGGGCCGCGTCCGGCTTCGTCCACTCCTGCGACAAGCGTTGTCAGTGGCGCCTCATGTTCTATCACGATAACTTACTCCGTGTCCCGGTTCGGCGTTGCCGCGCCGCGGGTAATAAACCCATGACCGCCTGCGCTGCCCGACTATCGGCCTTGCACCGCAACACGCGATGCATCGCCTTAAGAGCACGGCGCATGGCATCCGCTTCTTTCGGGTGCGTCAGCAACCGCGCTACTGCCGATCCCAGATTTTCCGCGGTCGCGTCCGATTGGACGTATTCCGGCACCAGTTCACGCCCCGCGAGATTGTTCGGCAACGAATATAGTCGCACATGCAGCATCGGGCGGACCAGGAGGGCCGACAGCCACGACACACGATAGGTCACGACCATGGGCTTACCGAGCAACGCTGCTTCGAGCGTGGCCGTACCCGAGGCGCAGAGCACCAGGTCGGCCGCGGCCATGGCCTCGCGCGAGCCGTGCAGCATCAGCCTCAACGGCAGTGCCGCAGCGGCGTGCCGTTCCAACGCTTGTTCAAAGACCGTTTTCGTTTCTTCGCTGGCAAATGGCGCAACAAAGGCCAGCTCCGGATAGCGGCGGTAGAGCCATAGGGCGGTTTTTACGAACAGATCCGCGTGGTGTTTAAGTTCGCTCATCCGGCTACCAGGCAGCAATGCCACGATCGGCCGGTCCGGCGGCAGTTGCAGCTTGCGGCGCATGGCTGCCTGATTGTGGCGTAACGGGATCAGGTCGGCGAGCGGATGCCCCACAAAAATTACCGGCACCCCGCGTTCGCGGTAATAACGCTCCTCGAAGGGAAACAGCGCGAGCATGTGATCGACTGCCCGGCGAATCTTGCGGATGCGCCAACGGCGCCAAGCCCATACCGTCGGACTCACATAATGCACGGTACGGATTCCAGCAGCGCGCAGTTGTTGCTCCAGACCCAGGTTAAAGTCCGGTGCGTCAACGCCGATGAAAAGATCGGGAGGATAAGCCATAAAATGGCGCACGAGAGCGCGGCGAATAGCGAGAATCTTCGGGAATCGCCCAAGCGCCTCGAAACCCATGACGGTCAACGCCTCCATGGGGTGGAGGCTTGTGCATCCCTCAGCCTGCATGCGCGGTCCGCCGATGCCTATGAATTGCACGCCGGGCAGGCGTCGCTTGAGCTCACGAATGAGACCGGCAGCGAGGGTGTCTCCCGACACCTCCCCCGCTACGATCCCGATCCGGATGGGCGCCGCGTGCGCGGTTTGAGAATTTCTAGTTTTCACCGCAAAGACGCAAAGGCGAAGCGGAGATTTCGCCGATGCACTTAACGTGCATCGGCGCCGCTGAGCGCCCGCACAGGGATGTGAGGGCTGTGGCAACTCGAAGCCGTTTATGCGACGCCAAGGATGGCATTTAGGCTTCGCGCCTTTGCGGTGAAAAAAATCAATTTAGCGAATGATGCCGCGCTTCGACTCGGCGATGAACCGCGAAAAGTGACGCACTTCGGGATGCTCCTGCGCCAGCGGTTCGATTTCTACAAGCGCCTCGGATAGCAGACATCCGGAGCGGTACACCGTCTTGTAGGCGCGTTTGAGCGCCTCGATCGTCTCTTCCGAAAATCCGCGCCGTTTCAAGCCGTGCAGGTTGAGGCCGTGCGGTACCGCGGTGTGACCGCCTACCATCAAGTACGGCGGAATATCCTTGAAGGTCACGGTGTTGACCGCCGTCATGCAATGCGCGCCGATGTGACAAAACTGATGCACCATGGTAAATCCGCCGAGCACAGCGTGATCGCCGACATGCACGTGGCCGGCGAGACTCGAATTATTGGAAAATATGGTGTGCGAGCCCACGACGCAGTCATGCGCCACGTGGCAATAGGCCATGATGAAGTTGTCATCGCCCATGCGCGTCACTCCACCGCCGGCGACGGTCGCGCGGCTGAAGGTGCAGTACTCGCGGATCGTGTTGTGATCGCCGATCTCGAGCCGCGTGGGTTCGCCCTTATATCCGAGATGTTGCGGGGCTTCACCGAGCGAGGCAAATTGATAAATACGATTGTCGCGCCCAATGCGGGTTGGACCGTTAATCACGACATGCGGCCCGATCCAGGTACCATCGGCGATTTCTACGTCTTTCCCGATGATCGAAAACGGACCGACGTGAACGTTAGTGCCCAGGCGCGCCCCGGAATCGACGATGGCCTGGGGATGAATCACTCACTCAGCCCTTTATACGTGCACATGAGCCCGGCGCTGGCGGCAAGTTCTTCGCCCACGTGCGCCGTGCATTGGTACATCCATATGCCTTTCATCTTGCGCCTGATCGAGGTGACCAAGCGCAATTGATCGCCCGGCTCGACCGGACGTTTGAATCGCGCGTCGTTGATACCGACAAAATAGAATACGGAATCAGCGCCAGGCAGTTTGTTCGTGCTTTTCAGCGACAGGACAGCGCTTGCCTGCGCCATTGCTTCGAGAATGAGCACACCCGGCATCACCGGTCGGTTTGGAAAGTGGCCGGGGAAAAACGGTTCGTTGACGGTAACGTTCTTGATCGCCGTGAGCGACCGGTCCTTTGTAAAATCGAGCACGCGGTCAAGCAACAAAAACGGATACCGGTGCGGTAGATATTTCAATATTTCCTGAATATCGAATGAATTCAAGCTTACTCCTTGGTGAGTTGTTGCAGTCGTCGTTCCAATCGTCGAAGTCGCCGTGCAAGCTCATCCAATTGGTATAGCCGCGCAATATTGCGTCGCCACCGCGCAGCGGGTTCGGCCCTGAGGCTCGAGGAATACACGCCGGGTTGCGTAAGCGAGTTCGTGACGACCGAGGCTCCAGTAATGTGAACGTCATCCGCGATCTCTACGTGATCAATTATACCGGCTTGGCCGGCGATCGTGCAGCGTTTCCCGATCACGGTGCTACCGGCAATGCCGACACAGGCGGCGATTGCGGTGTCATCCCCGATACGTACGTTATGTGCGATGTGTATCAGGTTATCGAGTTTGACACCGTTGCCGATGACAGTGTCTCCAAACGTACCGCGGTCAATGGCGGTGTTGGCACCAATTTCGACGTTATCGCCGACAACGACCCGCCCGAGCTGCGGCTGCTTGATCCACCGGCTGCCGTCGCGCGCAAAGCCGAAACCATCGACACCGATCGCGGCACCGGGATGTAACAGGCAATCGCAACCGATGACGCAATCGTTCTGTACCACGACACGCGCAACGAGCCGCGTGCGTTCGCCGATCACCGCGTTGCTACCGATCACGCAACCCGGACCGATCCAGGCGCTATCCCCAATGACGGCGCCGGCACCGACGACGGTCATGGGACCGACCGTTGCGCTGGCGGCAATGCGAGCGCTTGGGTCCAGTACCGCGGAATGATGCGCTCCAGGCTTCGGCGCGACCGAAGGATGCAGATACGCACAGACACGTGCGAAAGCGAGCTGCGGATTTTCGACTACGACGGCGTTGCGGGAAAAGCGCATCGCGTCGGCTTCCGCCAGAATCACCGCCCCGGCGCGCGATTCGGCAAGACGATTGAGATAGTACGCGCCAGCGACGAAAGCGATGTCTCGCGGGCCGGCACGTTCGAGCGAATTGGCGCGCTCAACCATGAACCCGGATTCCCCACGCACCCGGCCCTGCACCAGACGCGCCAGCTCTGCCAGGGTGATACCCATGTTGCGCTATTTCTTTCCGAGTTTTTTCAGAATTTTGTCGGTGATGTCCACTTTGGGGCCAGCGTGGATCACGCCCTCATGCACGATGAGATCGTAGTTCTCCTGTTTGGCGAACTCGACTATCACTTTCTGGACAATTTTCTGCAGCGCCGCCAGCTCCTCGTTGCGTCGCAGGTTGTAGTCCTCGCGAAATTCTTGGGTGGCGCGACGAAGATCGCGCTTGAGCGTGGAGATTTCATACTCCTTGTCGCGACGGTCGGATTCCTTCATCACCAACGCGTTCTTCTCCATCTCCTGCTCGAGGTCCTTGATCCTGTTCTGCATCTCCACGATCTTCTTGTCACGCGGATTGAACTCGGCTTCAAGTTTTTTGAGTGCCGCCTCGCCTTGCGGCGCTTCCTCGATGACTTTGACGGCATTGACGTAGCCGATCTTCAGCTCGGTCTGCGCGCTAGCGCTCCATACGAGCAACAGCGCCGGCACGGCCGCTAATAGCGTTTTGCGATACATGATTCCGATGACTCCTCGTCATTGCAAAGGTACGCCCAGAGTGAACTGAAACGATTCCGTTCGATCCCCTGGCTTTTTGTTCAGGGGTTTGGCTAGACTGAAACTCAATGGACCGATGGGCGAAAACCAATTAAACGCCAAACCGGTTGAGTAGCGCAACTCGCCGAAGTCGAGCTGTTCCTGAGGACCGTAGACCATACCGCCGTCCACGAACAACGATAGACGCATGGATTTATCGCCTTTCGCCGCCCCCGGTATCGGAAACAGCAACTCGGAATTGAGGAGAATACGCCGATTACCGCCGATTGGACCGTTCGGTGGCAAGCTGTCTCTCGGACCGAGTGAACTTGACCTATAACCGCGCACGGTACTCGAACCTCCGGCGTAAAAGTTCTTGAAGAAGGGCAAATCCGTTGTATTCCCGTATCCCGCACCATAACCGAGCTCGCCTTTCAGCTTGAAACTCACGGTATCGGATAGAGCCCAATAGCGTCCGGCGAGATAGGTAATTTTGTAGTACTCGATGTCGGAACCGGGAATGGCCGCCTCGCCGGAGAGACGTTGCAGACTACCCGAGGACGGCGCGATTGGGCTGTCCAGCGTGTCGTAGGACCAGCCGAGTGTGGTTTTGAACAGGGTATTGTCCGCACCATGTACGGCAACGAAGTCCTGGGCGATCTGCGCGGAAGTGCCGATGGTATCGATCTTGATACGTTCTGCGTCGACACCCACGTTGAGTCGGTGGTCCTCGCTGAGCGGGATACCGTAGAACACACCCGCACCGACGGTTTTGGTGTTGTAGGCCGCGATGTCTGCCGCAGCCGCGTTTACGGTATTGTAGAAGACGTTAAAACCTCGGCTTACTCCGTCCTGCGTGTAATAGGGATCTACGTAGCGGATATTGTAGTTCGTTGCCGGTTTACTGTTATTGACAGCCGCGGTCAATTCCTTGCCGGTACCGAAAAGGTTGGTCTCGCTGATACTTGCATTGAGCAGCACGCCGTCGCTGGAGGAATAACCGATACCGAACATCAGATTTCCGCTGGGGCGCTCCTTGACCGCGACATTCACGTCCACCTGGTCGGACGAACCCGGCACTGCCGGGGTTTCAACGTTCACGTCCTCAAAAAATCCCAGGCGCTGCAAGCGCGCACGCGAGCGCTGGATCTTGTCGGCGGCGTACCACGCGCCTTCCAGCTGGCGCATCTCGCGTCGTAGTACTTCGTCGCGCGTGGCGACGTTGCCGGCGAAGTTAATGCGCCGTATATAGACGCGCTTGCCCGGATCCACAAAAAAAGTGAAAAACACTTCGGCCTTTTCCTTGTTCACGTCCGGAATGGCATTGACGTTGGCAAATGCATAACCGTCATTCGCGAGCCGGTCGTTGATCTTTTTCGTGGTTTCGGTAACAACCTTACGCGAGAATACAGACCCCGCCTGTAGTCCGATGAGCGCCTTGATTTCTGCTTCCGGCACCGGGAACTTGCCGGCCAGCTTGAACCCGCTCACGCTGTACCTTTTCCCCTCCGTAACGTTGATCGTTATATAGATGCGTTCCTTGTCCGGTGTGATCGTAACCTGGGTTGAGTCGATGTTGAATTCAAGATAGCCCTGGTCCTGGTAAAAGTTGCGCAGCCGTTCGAGATCTCCGGCAAGTTTCTGTTTGGAGTATTTATCGCGCGAGGAAAAGATCGCCCACCACGGCGCCGGCCCAAGCTCGAACACGCCGAGCAGTTCCTTGTCTTTGAACACGGTGTTGCCAACAATATTGATGTCACGGATGAGCGCGGTGCGGCCTTCACCGACGTCAATCTGGATGTCCACGCGATTGCGTTCCAACGGCGTCACAGTCGGTCTGACGACCACTGCGTAGTAACCGCGTGAGAAATACTGCGTGCGCAGTTCCTGCTCCACGCGGTCGAGCAGCGACTTGATGAACACCCGCCCTTCGGCGAGCCCGATCTCCTTTAATCCTTTTTTTAGGTCGTCCTCGGACAACTCGTGCGTGCCGGTAATACGGATGGAGGCAATCGAAGGTCGCTCGACCACTTGCACCACCAGCACGGCGCCATCGCGCTCGAGCCGTACGTCCTTGAAGAAACCGGTTTTGAAGAGCACACGGATCGCGTCTTGCGAAAGTTTTTCGGTGAGTGTGTCGCCGACCTTGACCGACAGATAATTGAATACCGTGCCGGCGCTGATCCG
>JBGPGJ010000066.1:0-8214 GCA_041483795.1 Sulfurifustaceae bacterium | reverse complement strand
GGTGCTTTACGGATTGTTCTTTGTGTTCTTTGCGGAAAAACCGGGGTCATGGGAAAAACCGGGATCAAATCACAGTATTCGCTAATTTGCCACGCCGCACCCGACGCTTATAACGAAACATATCTCACTTTTTATCAGTAGCCTAATCCGTCAGGCCGATAGTGAGTGCAAGGCGATGCGGTTGCCTTCGGAATCGATGACGATGGCGCGGTAGCCGTGCGGGCCGATGGGGAGTTTGGGTTGGAGCACGTTGCCGTGGTTTTGCTTGACGGCGTCGATGGCGTTGTCCAGGCGGACATCTACGTTCAGATAAATTAACGAGCCTGTTTGGGACGGCTGGTTGTCGCCGGGGCGAGGTTGGACCAGGCAGCCGGCGACGAACAGGAAGCCCTAATTACGTCTTTGTCGGTACAAAGTACATAAGAACACTTCGCTCCGTTCGTCCTGATGTATGAATAGTCGGCGTGCGGGAATACCCCGAAGACAAAATCTTGCGCGGATTCCTTCTTAAGCTTCTCGCCCAGGACCGCCGAGTAGAACGCAATTGCCCGATCGAGATCGGACACCGGAATATCCACCCAGACAAATTGGTTCTGCATGAACATTCCCCCGGTCTCCCTCCACAAGCATCTCCCGGTGGCGCCGCGAAATAAACCGTGCCCGCAAAATCTCAGCCGGACGCGCATTCCTCGACGCCCTTTCGCCACCAACAGCCTGCTGCACCCCGATCCTCGTTCACGCAATAGGGATCGGAGGCGCGCGCGGACGAGCGCACGCGTGCCGATAAATTCATTGTCCTCCCGATCATCCTTGACAAGCCGGCTCGGCACGCCGAAGATTTGCCGGCTTTTCGCTAATTACTACAAATATTCCACTAGGAGAGTGTGCCATGCGTACGTTACCCCTGCTGTCTCTTGCATTCGGTCTAAGTTTCGCTTTGTCGAACTTCGCTTTCGCGGCGGACGCAACCCTTAAGATCGGCGCGCCGCAACCGATGACGGGTCCCGATGCGCCGTTCGGCGACAAGTTCAAGAAGGCCTACTCGATGGCGGTCGAAGAGATCAACGCCGCGGGCGGCGTGAACGGCAAGAAGCTCGAAGTCATCCTCGAAGATCACCAGGCCAAGAATCCGCTTGCCGCCACGGTCGCGGAAAAGCTCATTACCCAGGAAAAGGTACTGATCCTCACCGGTGGGCGCGCTTCCGGCCAGGCGGTGGAAATCGCCTCGGTCGCGCAGCGCCTGAAGACGCCGTATCTCGTGGATCACCCCTCCGCCGACATCATTACTTCCAAGGGATTCGAGTGGGTATTCCGCAATAACCCGACCGGCTCGATCTACCCGCAGGCGTTCAACAAATTCATTACCGAAGTCTCCGGCGCAATGCCCACGTCGGCAGCGGTCATCTACGACAACACCGTCTTCGGCAAGACCATTGCCAACTCGGCCATAACCTTTCTTAAATCCAAGAACGTCACAATCGTAAACGACGAGGCCTATTCGGTGAACACGCTCGACTTCAAGCCGATCGTGACCAAGGTGAAGGCGAATAATCCGGATTACGTGCTAATGGTGGCGGTCGCCACGACCGACGCCATCCTGCTCACGCGCCACGCGAAGGAGATAGGCTTGAAGCCACGCGCCTACGTCGGTTTCGGCGGCGGCTTCGGGGTCGAGGATTTTGCCAAGCAGCTGGGCGGTCTGAGCGAAAACGTCTTCTCTTCCGCGGCCTGGTCGGGCAACCCGAACGACGCCAAGGTCAAGGCGTTCTACGACAAGTTCTATAAAAAGTACAACATCTATCCCAAGGAGCACGAGGTCGAGGGCTATTCCGCGATTTACATCATCGCGGACGCGATGAAACGCGCCAAGCTGACCGGCAAGCTCGAGGCCGACCGCGACGCGATCCGTCAGGCGCTGCTCAAGACCGACATGGAGACGGTGTTCGGCAAGGTCAAGTTCGGCAACTGGAAAGGTCCGCTTGGCGATCAATACACGAACCAGAACATTTACTCCTCCGATCACTCGGTGCTCGCGCAATGGCGTGACGGCAAGCTGTTGAACGTCTGGCCCAAGAGCAACGCCGAAACGATGTACGCGTTAAAGTAAGGTAGGCTCGCGCGCCCCGGTTTCGCGCCGCGGAACCGGGGCGCGCTTTTGTTGCGCGCTTGGAAACTTTCTTCCAGAGTCTGGTCAGCGGTGTGCTGACCGGTTCGCTCTACGCCATGATCGGCGTGGGGCTTACGATCATCTTCGGCGTCATGCGCATCATCAACCTCGCCCACGGCGAGATGGTGATGCTCGGCATGTTCGGCGCGTACTGGTCGTATACGCTGTGGAAGGTGGATCCGTTCGTGTCGGTGATCCTGTGGGTGCCGCTGATGTTCCTCGCCGGCATGTTCATCTACCGCTTCCTGTTGAAACCCATCGTCACCGGCGACGAACTCAACTCCCTGCTCTACACCGCGGGCCTGTCGTTACTCATTGCCAATCTCGCCTTGTTTGCTTGGACCGGCGACTACCGCACCCTTAACCTGCCGTACGCGGTCGAGCCGCTGCGGCCCTTCGGCATCGCCGTTCCGGTACCACTTGGCATCGCCTTCGTGCTTGCGGCGTTCATCACCGCCGCGCTTTATCTTTTCCTCACGCGCACGGACGTCGGGCGCGCGGTACGCGCCACCAGCCAGAACCCCGAGGCCGCGGCGCTCATGGGCATCCAGGTCGAGCGCATCGCGATGATCACTTTTGGGTTGGGCACCGCGCTCGCCGCGGCCGCCGGCGTATTGTTGGTGCCGTCGCTCTACCTTTATCCCACGGTGGGCGAGATTCTTATCGTCAAGTGTTTCGTCATCGTCGTGCTCGGCGGCCTCGGCTCGGTGCCGGGCGCCATCCTGGGTGGTATCCTGCTCGGCCTGGTGGAGTCGCTCGGTGCCGTGTACGTCTCGGTGGCGTACAAAGACACCATTGGTTTCATTATCTTTCTGGCGGTGCTGCTGTTCCGACCGCAGGGCCTGTTCGGGGCAGCGCGAGCATGAAGCGCGCCCTCCCTGTCGTCGCCGCGATCCTGCTGCTCACGCTCCCCTTGGGAGTCTCGAATCAATTCTTCCTGCATCTCGGCATCACGGTCCTGATGTGGACCACACTGGGTGTCGCCTGGAACCTCCTCGGCGGCTACGGTGGGCAGGTCTCGTTCGGGCACGCGAGCTTCTTCGGTGTCGGCGCCTACACCACCATGATCCTCTACCTGAGCTATGGGCTCGCGCCCTGGTACGGCATGCTGGTGGGCGGCGTCGTGGGCGCGCTGTTGTCGCTGCCGATCGGGTTCATCTGCTTTCGCCTGCGCGGTCCCTATTTCTCGCTCGCCACGCTGGCCGTGGCCGAAATCGTGCGCCTGGTGGCGCTTAACTGGGAACAACTCACCGCCGGGCCCATGGGATTGCTCATCACCTCTTTGCCGCAGGTAACGCTCTTCGGTAACGCGATCAACTGGGAACGTAAGGAACCGTTCTTTCTTATTGTCGCGCTGCTCGCACTGTGCACCATGTTCGCGGCCACCCTGCTCACCCGCGCGCGCCTCGGCAGCTACCTGCTCGCGATCCGCGAAGACGAGGATGCCGCCGAGTCCATCGGCATCGACACCACGCGCGCCAAGTTAGCGGCGCTGGCCGCGTCTGCGTTTTTTACCGGTGTCGCGGGCGGCTTCTACGGGCTCTACTTCCGCTACGTGGATCCGGATGCGGTGTTTCCAATCTCGCTCTCGATCGAGATGGTATTCATCGCCGTGGTCGGCGGGCTGCGCACGGTTGCGGGGCCGGTAGTGGGTGCGGTATTCCTCACCGTCATCGCCGAACTCTTCCGCGAGCACTTCGCGGTCGGGCATCTCATCTTCTACGGGCTGTTCATGATGCTCGTGATCCGTTTTCTCCCGGAGGGGATCTGGGGCCGCGCGCTCCGCATCCTCGCTTGGCGACACTGAGGAACCGTCATGGCACTGCTTGAAGTCTCCGGTCTCACGCGCGATTTCGGCGGCCTGCGCGCTGTTTCCAATTTGTCGTTCAACGTCGAAACCGGCGAGATTCTCGGACTCATCGGCCCGAACGGCGCCGGCAAAACCACGGTGTTCAACCTGATCACCGGATTTCTGCGCCCCACCGTGGGCGACGTGCGGCTCGAGGGCGACAGCATCGTGGGTCTCAAACCGCATGCCATCACGCGTCGCGGTATCGCGCGCACATTTCAGATCGTCAAACCGTTTCCGCACCTGACGGCGTGCCGGAACGTCGCGCTCGCCGCGTTGGTCCGCCTCGACACCCATGCGCAAGCACGCTCCGAAGCCATGCATGTTCTCGAACAGGTCGGGCTCGACGACAAGCTCAACAAGCCGGCCTCGGACCTGACGATCAGCGACCAGAAACGCATGGAAATCGCCCGTGCGCTCGCAACGCACCCGAAACTGCTGTTGCTCGACGAACCGTTGGGCGGACTGAACACACGCGAGGTGCAAGACGCCTGCGATCTAATCCAAAAGATCCGCGCCGGCGGCGTGACCGTGGTCCTGGTCGAGCACGTGATGAAGGCCATCATGCGTATCTCGGACCGCGTAGTTGTCATGCGCCAGGGCGAGAAGATCGCCGACGGCACGCCGTCCCAAGTCGTGAACGATCCCGCGGTGCAGGCCGCGTACTTCGGCAAGCGGGTAGCCTGACGTGCTGCGTATAGAAAATCTCGAGGTCGCCTACGGCAAGATTCAGGCCCTATGGGGCGTGAGCTTCGAGGTGCGCGAGGGCGAGATTGTCGCGCTCGTGGGCGCAAACGGCGCGGGCAAGACTACCACCCTCAAGACGCTCTCCGCGCTACTGCGCCCCAAGGCCGGGAGCATTACGCTCCGTGAACGTCGGCTCGATCGGTGCACGACCGCCGAAATCGTGGAACTGGGCGTGATCCAGGTGCCGGAAGGTCGCAAGCTGTTTCCGCAAATGAGCGTGCGTGACAACCTGCTGCTCGGCGGTTACACGCCCGCGGCGCGCGCGAAACGCCGCGAGCAACTTGGGCATGTATTCGATATTTTTCCGAAACTGCGCGAGCGCGAGAAGCAACTCGCCGGTACGCTCTCGGGCGGCGAGCAACAGATGGTTGCGATCGGCCGCGGCCTCATGGCCAACCCCAAGATTCTGATGCTCGATGAACCCTCGCTCGGGCTCGCGCCGATCATGGTGGAGGAAATGTTTCGCGTCATCCGCGATATCAACCGCCGCGGCGTGACCGTGCTGCTGGTGGAACAGAATACGGAACACGCGCTCGAGCTTGCACACCGCGGTTACGTGCTCGAATCCGGGCGCGTAGTGCTCGAAGGCGCGGGCCGGGACCTGCTCGCCAACGAACGCGTACGCGAGGCCTATCTCGGTCTGTAACACTGCGCCCCGGAACAAGCGGCGCCGCAACGGTGGCTTGCACTATCCCTCCCACTCTGCCGGCCGGCCCGGTATCATGAGCTCACCGCCCAACACCGGGTAACCTGATTCTCCGCCCGTCTTTGCTCAACGAAGCCGACGTCGCTGCATTACCCGGCCTCACGAGCGCCGAGGCCGCCGTTCGGCTTCGCACCGACGGTCCCAACGAACTTCCCTCCTCCAAGCCACGTCACCTGGTCCTTATCGCGCTCGAGGTCGTGCGCGAACCGATGTTTCTGCTGCTGCTTGCAAGCGGTGGCCTGTATCTCCTGCTCGGCGATGTCCGCGACGCCCTGTTGTTGCTCGGCTTCGTGGTAGTGGTCATCGGCATGACACTCTACGAGGAACACAAGACCGAGCGCGTGCTCGAAGCGCTGCGCGATTTATCGAGCCCGCGGGCGTTGGTGATCCGCGATGGAGGGGGACTGCGCATCGCGGGACGCGAGGTGGTCCGCGGTGACATTCTCGTACTTACCGAAGGTGACCGAGTATCCGCGGACGCGAGGCTGCTCTGGTGCAGCAATCTCTCTACTGACGAGTCTTTACTTACCGGAGAATCCGTTCCCGTGCGCAAGCGCACGGCGGACGACACCGCCGCGCGCCCACGCCCAGGCGGTGACGATCTGCCGTTCGTTTACGCGAGCACCCTCGTCGTCAGTGGCAAAGGCATGGCGGTCGTGGAAGCGACAGGCATGCACGCGGAAATCGGGCGTATCGGCAAGGCTTTGCAAACGCTCGCAACCGAGGATACCCCGTTACAACTTGAAACCCGCCGCATGGTGCGACTGTTCGGCCTGATCGCCGTCACGCTGTGCGTATTTGTCGTATTGGCCTACGGCGTCACTCGCGGCGACTGGTTGCACGGCCTGCTCGCCGGCATCGCACTCGCCATGTCCATCCTACCCGAGGAATTTCCGATGATATTGATCGTGTTCCTCGCGCTCGGCGCCTGGCGCATATCGCGCGCACAAGTACTCACGCGCCGCATGCCGGCGATCGAAACGCTGGGATCGGCGACGGTGTTGTGCGTGGACAAGACCGGCACCCTTACGCAGAACCGCATGTCGGTTGCCCAGCTTTATGCGAACGGCGAATATCTCCACGTGTCCGTGCCGCGCGCAGACCTGCCGGAGAATTTTCACGAACTGATCGAGTTCGCGATTCTCGCCAGCCAGCGCGATCCGTTCGATCCCATGGAAAAGGCGCTGCGCGCGCTCGGCGAATCCACGCTCGCGCACACCGAGCACCTGCACGCCGAATGGACGCTCGTGCGTGAATACCCGCTCTCGCCCGAACTGCTCGCCCTATCGCACGTCTGGCGCGGACCCGATCGCGAACACTACGTCATCGCTGCCAAGGGGGCGCCCGAAGCCGTCGCCGATCTTTGCCACTTGAGCGATGCACGACAGCAAGCGCTCGCCGAGTCCGTGCGCACGCTCGCCGACCAGGGACTGCGAGTTCTCGGTGTCGCGCAGGCGGCGTTTCGCGAGACTGAATTGCCGCGCATACAGCACGATTTCGAGTTTCAGTTTATCGGGCTCGTCGGACTCGCCGACCCGATCCGCCTAGCCGTCCCGGAGGCGGTCGCCGCGTGCAACAGCGCCGGCATCCGGGTGGTCATGATCACCGGCGACTATCCCGGCACGGCGCGCAATATCGCCCAACAAATCGGTCTGACACAGAACGATGTAATCCTCACCGGACCGGAACTCGATCGTCTGAGCGACGCGGCGCTGCAACGGCTTATCCGCCACGTGAATATTTTCGCGCGCGTAGCGCCGGAACAAAAGTTGCGCCTCGTCGAAGCACTCAAGGCGAACGGCGAGATCGTAGCCATGACCGGTGACGGCGTGAACGACGCCCCGGCGCTGAAAAGCGCGCATATCGGCATCGCCATGGGCGCGCGCGGCACCGACGTCGCGCGCGAAGCGGCCGACCTGGTGCTGCTCAACGACGATTTCACTTCGATCGTCGCGGCGGTACGGCTCGGCCGACGAGTCACGGACAATCTGCGCAAGGCGTTCGCCTATGTTCTGGCCGTGCACGTACCGATCGTGGGTTTGTCGCTGCTGCCGATCCTGTTCGGTTGGCCGCTCATCCTGACACCGGTGCACATCGTTTTTCTTGAACTCATCATCAATCCGACGTGCTCGATCGTGCTCGAGGCAGAGAACGAGGAACCCGGCGTCATGGCGCGTCCGCCGCGACCGCCCGGTGCACCCATTTTCAGCCGCGAAATGGTCGCCTTAAGCCTGCTTCAGGGTGCGGGAGTGCTCTTGGTGACACTCGCCATTCCGGCCCTCACCTTCTACCGCGGCCAGGGAGAACTCGAGGCGCGGGCGCTCACGTTCACCGCGCTCGTCATCGCCAATCTCGCGTTCATCCTTACCAACCGCTCCTGGTCGCGCAGCGTATTTGAAATGTGGCGAGTGCCGAATCCGGCCCTGCGGTGGATTGTTGGCGGCGCACTCGTTTCCCTGGCCGCGGTACTTTATGTACCGGCCCTGCGCGAGCTGTTCCGCTTCGGTGTACTGCATCCCGGCGACCTGCTTCTCTGCTTTGCCGCCGGCGCATTCGGCGTCGCGTGGTTTGAGTGGCTTAAACACCGCATGCCGCTCGCGCGCGCGGTCGGGTTACAATAGAGTTTTCCAATTGTCGCCCATCGAACTATGCCTCACGATCCACTGTACAACGTCAACGTCGCAGCGCAGGAACTGCTGCCGACGCCGGAGGAAATAACCTCCGCCCTGCCGCTCACCGACAAAG
>JBGPGJ010000065.1:0-8250 GCA_041483795.1 Sulfurifustaceae bacterium | reverse complement strand
GGAACTCTTCGGCCCGGTCGCCGCGGCGATTCGCGCCAAAAATGAAGAGGACGCACTGCACATCGCCAACGACAACCGTTACGGACTCGGCGGCAGTGTCTGGACGCGCGACATCGAGCGCGGCCGACGATTCGCGCATCGACTCGAGGCCGGCATGGCGTTCGTCAATGACGTGGTAAGAAGCGACCCGCGCCTGCCCTTCGGCGGTATTAAAGCCTCCGGTTACGGCCGTGAACTGGCCGCGCACGGCATCCGTGAGTTTGTAAATATCAAGACCGTCTGGATCAAGTAACGCGACACGCGCCTCCTGAGGCGAACTAAACACGCCATCGCGTGTACCGGCGGCAAGTGGTGCACCAACTAATTCACAGCGCATAACGACAAAGCCCGCCGAGGCGGGCTTTGTATCGAACATCCTGTCTCACTCACTCGGCGCTTTGGTATATAAACTCGCCGGAAGGGGCGCTTAAAACTCCGTCCACTCGTTGTCCTTCGAGCCAGACGCGGTAGAGGCCTTGTTGCTGCGCAGCTTAAATACCTTTACATCGTCGTTGCGCTCGGAAGCGGCACGATGTCGCGCGGCGCCGGCCGCCGCAATGGGCGTCACAGCGGCTTGGCTTGGAACAGGCCGATTCGTTCCTGCATCGGAATGAGGCACCTTCCGATGCTTGTCGGTGCTGCTCCCGACTTCGGCGCCGGGGGCGTTCTCACCGAAATCCACCTTGAAGCGTGCTACCAATTCCCGCAGGTGTTGCGCCTGCGAGGAGAGAGACTGGCTCGTGCCGGTAAGCTCCTCGACCTGCGCGGCGTTGGATTGCGTCACCGAATCCATTTGCGTCATCGCGCGGTTAACCTGCTCGATGCCGGATACCTGCTCGTCGCTAGCCGCGCTAATCTCCGAGACGAGCTCAGCGACCTGCTTGGCCTTGGCGACCACGCCCTCGAGCTTTGCGCCGGAAATACTGACAATGTGTGTTCCGTCCCCGATCCTATCAACTCTATCGTGGATAATGGCCTTGATCTCCTTTGCGGCAGCGGCGCTGCGCTGCGCGAGGTTGCGAACCTCCGAGGCGACCACCGCGAAACCGCGACCGTGTTCCCCCGCGCGCGCCGCTTCCACCGCGGCGTTGAGTGCCAACAGGTTAGTCTGAAACGCAATCTCGTTAATCACGCCGATGATGTCGGCGATTTTTTTGCTGCTGTCATTGATGAGATCCATCGATCGCTTAAGCGAGCTGGCCATAGCGACCCCTTCTTCCGCTGCGGTGCGGGACTCGGCCGCAAGGTCATTAACATGCTTTGCATTTTCGGCGTTCTGCCTAACGGTGCTAGTCATCTCCTCCATGGACGCGGCCGTTTCCTCGAGCGAGCTCGCGTTCTCTTGGGCGGAGGAAGAGAGCTGCTCCGTCGCCGCGTTCAGTTCCTGCGCTCCGGAATACACCACCTCCGCTGCGCTCGCCGCCTGGCGTACGGTGTCATTCAGATGGCTGGCGAGCATGATTAACCGACCGCCCGACTCGCCAACTTCGCCCGCGCCAGCGCCGACTTCCCGCGCAACCGTCAGGTCGCCGTCGGCCAGCCGCTTCATCATGACCACCAAATTGCCGAAAGGCTTGGTAATCGTATGCTTTAGGTGAACGGAAAATAGAACGATGAGAGTTACCCCGAGTACCAGCGTACCAATGACAGAAATTTTCGTCCTCTGATAGGCCTGATCCGCACTTTCGAACGCCTGTTGGCGTGCATTGTCCGAATGCTGTTTATCCGGCACCGATGCCAATATTGTGTGCGCGTTTTCCGCTGCGACTAAAATCTGCGCCGCGTTGTACAATCCCGCGACCGACCCAAGTCCGAAACTAAAGTAAACAATCGCCATCGCCGCCAGCAGCCTGGTGCGCAACAGTGTGCGCCGTTTGTCATAGAGCTGGAGTAGTTTCACGATTCTCTCCTGTTGGCATATATCACCGCGACTCTGGGTAGGCTGGTGGCTGAACCATCGTCGTCGCAGTCGCAGAACCACCGCTTTTTCGCGATATCGTCCATATCAAATATGTTCGTGTTGCCCAAGCCGATCCTGAAATAGCCCAGTAGCTTTCCTTGACGGCTTTTCCTTAAGGTATGTACAGCAACACCTATGCCAGATCGGCGACACCGGAAAGGCATGACTGTAGAATTGGACGATATAGCCCCACCCGATGGTGCCTATAACATATTGAATATAGTTATTTTCCCCCAGGGTGATGCGGAATGCTGAGTCCGCTTATCGGATTAGTGGCTACTTTAAGCGGTCTCCCAAAGAACAGGCGCCCCGTGCCGACAGCGGTTGGTTCTTCCAAGGCGTCGTCAGCCGGTCCTGTTCGCAGCATTAACTTCTCGCGCTCGATGTCGGATAAGTCGGTCCGCCGCGTTCAACCCGCTGGGATGATGGCGATCGTTGTTACTGGACCAGTGCAGTGACGGTTTCCATTGCCCCAGGAAACCTCAGTTGACGGGGTCAGGTCGAAAACATCGTTCACGGAGCTTGTAATTCCGAGCGCGCCGTTCGGGACAATCAAGGCCTCGGACCACGGGCGCTAAGCGGCCGCTCACGGCATGCGCGAGTTAGTGAAGGTGAAAGCGGTGTGGACTAAATGGACTCCCCTCCCATTCACGGGAAGGCAGGAAATGCTGAACGCAGCTTCCAGCGTTCGTCGCTGGGCGAGTACACCCACGTTTGTCGGTCAGTCAGGCGACGTTCGCTCATGTTACCGAGATTGGCGTAGCGAATCTCCACCATCTGTACCACTTGCGAGGCATCGCCGTTAACCTGGGGTGCACCGACGACGTCGTACGAAGTTACGCGTACGTCCTGCAGCCGGCGGAAATCCGGCAGCGGCGCGTCGGCGTTACCTGCCAGTGCGAACGCCGTCTGGAAATCCGACCAACGCAGCGCGCGTTCGTAGGCGCGCGTCGTGGTATCGAACTTCTCGAGCCGCATTGACGTGGCACACCCAGCCACGATCGCGGCAAGAAACAGCAGCGAGATTGAGCGCATCGGTTCCATCGATCCTCCTTCCAAAGAAAGGCGCGCTGCCATGCCCCGTTATACCGCAGGGCGGGTATTGTTCCTGCGATACGACGCCCACCACATCAACGACGCGCCGAACAAGATCATCGGCACCGACAATATTTGCCCCATTGTCACCCAGCCGAAGGCTAGATAACCAAGCTGCGTGTCCGGCTCGCGCACGAACTCCACGGCGAAACGGAATGCACCGTAACAAATCATAAAAAGTCCCGACACCGCGCCCGTCGGGCGCGGGCGGCGTGAATAAAACCAAAGGATGAGAAACAGCGCGACTCCTTCGAGGGCACACTCATAAAGCTGGGATGGGTGGCGCGGTAATGGCCCGCCGGTCCTGAACACCATGCCCCAGGGCAGATCGGTAACCTTCCCCCATAACTCCTGATTGATGAAATTGCCGATGCGCCCCGGCCCCAATCCCAACGGCGCGAGCGGCGCGAGAAAGTCGGTCACGGCGAACAACGTGCGGCCCGTTTTGCGGGCGTAGATCCACAAGGCCACGCACACACCGAGCAGCCCGCCATGAAATGACATGCCACCCGTCCAGATATACAACACCTCGAGCGGATGTTGCACATAGTGACCAGGATTATAGAACAGCACGTAGCCAAGTCGCCCGCCGAGGATGACGCCGAGCGCGAGGTAGAACACCACATCTCCAAGCTCTTCCGGGCGCCAACCCCACAGTGGATTGCGCGCGCGCAGCTTGCCAACCCACCAACCGCCGAGAAAGCCGACGACATACATGAGCCCGTACCAATGAATGGCGACGGGACCGAGATGGATGGCGACCGGATCAATATCGGGAGCGATCATCGCGCGCAATTATGAACCAGGTACGCCTCCCACTGAAAGCACTTGCTGCGCGCTGAACACGCGCACGTGCCCATCGCGAAACGGCGCTTCAAGAAGCGGCTGCGCGCGCCCGGCGGCGCGCGGCTGCCAACCGTCAGCGTAGGTCAGGAGTACGCCATCGGGATGAGCCGCCGCCCAGGCTTCGGCGCGCGCTGGCTCGATGACCGCAAGCGCCGTGCGCAAGCGCCCGGCGAAATGAAACTCGCCGCGATATTCGCCCACGTACGCAATAGGCCGAGCGTGCGTCTGTGCTTCAGCGAGCACACTTCCGACCTCCGACATCGGGTAGAGTGCATTGAATTTCGAGGCGACGCCAAGCAACACGAACACCACCAGCAGCACGCTCACCGCCGCGGTATCGAACATGCGCCGGTGCACATCCCTGAACGGCAGCCACGCCGAGGCGATGCCGACGCCCATGATGGCCAAGCCCACCAACGGCGACTGTTGCCACAGCAACGCCGGCAAAAACTCCACGCGTGGTAGACGCGGCAACGCCATGAGCACACCGCCCAGTAACAACAGCGGAATCGCCATGCCCGCGAGGGCCTTTTCCTGATAAACCTCGCGCAACGCCCTGCCGAACAGCAGCCGCGCGGCAAGCAACGCGCTGGCGGGGACCAACGGCAGCAGGAATTGCGGCTGCTTTACCGACAATGCCGAAAGCACGAGCAACGGCAACACCACCCAACCAAGACAGAATACAAACCCGTCCTCGAGCGGCTCGCGCCGGATATGCCACAACCGCATCCACGCAAGCGGCAACACCGACCACGGAAGAAACACGACCGGCACGAGCCAAGCATACCACCATACGGGTTGGTTGCGCGCGAACATAGCGAGTGGCGTGCCCATCCACGCATGCGACAGAAACCGCACTACATACGGCGCGCCTTCTGCTGCGCCGGCGGCACCGAGCCACAATGCCACGATGACGCTCGCCAGGGCGAGCGCCGCCAGTATATCCACGTACCAATATTTCCACTGCGGCCGCGGCGCGCGCGCCCACAGCGGTGCCGTAACCGCGAGCGGCAACACGTACACCCACATGATGAAACCGGCAGTCAAGGCACCGAGCCCGAGCGCCAATCCGAGCAGTAACCACGCGCGCATGTCGCGCCGCCGCCATTGGATCAACAGCGCCCAAAACGCGACGAGCGTGAAAAGCAGCGTCCATGTGTCCGGCAGTGTCGCGGTCGCCATGAGTGCGAAGGAAAACGTACCGAGTAACAGCGGCGGCGCGTAGCGCGCGACATCCTGCTCCTGGGGCCACAACAGACGTGCCAGACGTTGCGTGATGAACAGGCTCGCGAGTCCACCAAGTGGCGCCACCAGTCGCGCCCACCACTCGCTCACACCGAAACCGAGCCAACCCAGATGCACGAGCCAGAAAAAAAACGGCGCGTGCAGTTCGGCATCGCCGTTTAAGTACGGTACCAGGATATTTCGCCGCGCCCACATCTCCCAGGCAATACCGAGAAAGCGCGTCTCATCCGGCGGCCACGCGCCACGGGCGAAGAGCGTGGCCGCGACGAGCATGAGCCACAACCCGCACCATGCCGCCATGAATTTGAATTCCGTGAACCACTCGCGCCGCGCCGCCGCGCGCGCGGTGGCAGTATCGGTGATCTCGATTTCCTCTACAACGTGGCGCTCGAACTTCCGTACCCGTGCATTCGGATCGGGCGCTTTTCCATCGTTCTTCCGGTGAATAGACATAGGGCAGAGTATGGCGGTCCGTCTTTTCTGCTAAATATTATCCGTACACGGAATACAGTCGAGGGAATACACGCCGCAAGCGGCCGTTCGCCCGACAGCCGGGCACGTCTGCCAGCAACGGCTTAGCTGGATTTCTCACATCGTTGAACTGCAAGTTTGCCACTGCGGCCGTCCACCTCACCGGGTACGAGATCGCAGACAGGTATCGGCCGGTCCACCCCGAGTGTCGCTGCCAACTCGTCGAGGCGCACGAACTTCACGCCCGCGGCGCGCAATCGCGCAAGACTATCGCGGAACCAGTTGCGCCACGTCAACCCCTCGAATTCGGCATGTACCGTCCAAACGTTGGGGCGATCCGCACTCAACCAACCGAAATAACGCTGCGCGAGTTGCGATACCGGATACTCCGGCCGACCGAGTAATTCGTCGAGCGTCGGCAACGTCGTCGGAATCTGCGGCGTACGATAGACGATGCCGTCTACGCGCGGATAAAACGGATACTGCCCGCGCGCATCGCTGGCGTACGTAAGGCCCGCGGCGTCGTAGGCCGCAAGACTGTATGCGTTCGCTTGCCAGCCCGCAGCGCCGGCGGTACGGGCGGGCTCACCGACGATACGTTCGAACTCGACGCGCGCTTTTTCGAACTCGGCGAAGACTTCCGCGCACGTCATGGTCGCGAGGCCGTCTTGCCAGTGGATGTGGTCGTAGCAGTGGATGCCGACCTCGTGACCGCGGCTGCGCGTCGTGCGCATTACGGCCGCATTGCGCCGGCCAATGTGCGGGCCCGGCCACAGCACGCCGTTCAACAGCGTGCGCACACCGTACACGCTAATAACGCTGGTACGTGCGACTTTGCTAAAAAAGCCGCGTCGGAAGATCCGTTTGATCGCACGCCCCGTATTGTCCGGACCGAGCGAAAACAGGAAAGTGGCGCGGAGTTCGAGTTCATCGAAGAGTTGCAACAGCGCCGGCACGCCAAGACGCGTACCGCGATCGGTGTCTACATCTACCTTGATTGCGAGCAGAATCTGTGACATGCCTGTAACCTAAGCAAACTCTGAATGATTCCCGAAATTCGCTCTCCCCCCGCAAAGGGGGTCGTTGCCGCGTGCAGCCCAGGGTGCAACAAAACTCACCGCACCCGTTCGCCGGCGCGAACACATGTTAAATGTGTTCGCGACTGTCCCGGCTCACCCATGAGCACGCGGCATTCGTCTTTCCCCGTACCGCACAAAGAGTACCAAGGATTTTGCGAAAAACCCCCGTGTTTTTATTTGTGCGGTACAGGGATGTACTAATGCCGCGGGCGCAGGATGCGCAGGAGCGGCCGGCATTCGCGTCTTCGCGGTGAATAATCATTCAACCGGGTGTTTTCTAACTCACTAGCTCCTGCGACGACCGGCCGAGATGGTAATCGAGCGTCTTGCGCAGCGCGGTTTTGAGATCGGTCGTCGGCCTCCAGCCGAGATATTTCGCGGCGTTCTTGACCGAGGGCACGCGTGTCAGCACGTCTTGATAGCCTTTACCGTAATACTCGTTCGAGCTCACCGAGATGAGTTTGGTTTTTTCCGCGAGCGAGGCGTATTTCGGGTAGGTCTTGACTAACGTTACCAGTGTCTCCGCCAGTTCGCGCACCGACATGTCGTTGGCCGGATTGCCGATGTTGAAGATGCGGCCGTCGGCACACCCGTCTTTGTTTTCGATGATGCGCATGAGCGCATCCACGCCGTCGTCAATATAGGTGAAACTGCGCCGCTGCGCGCCGCCATCAACGAGTTGGATGTCCTGACCACGCAGGATATTGCCGATGAACTGCGTCAACACGCGCGAACTGCCCTCCTTGGGCTCGAGAATATTGTCGAGCTTCGGACCGATCCAGTTAAACGGCCGGAACAGTGTGTAGCGTAACCCCTGCTGCTGACCGTAGGCGGCGATGACGCGGTCGAGCAACTGCTTGCTGCACGAGTAAATCCAACGCATTTTATTGATCGGGCCGAGCACCAGATTACTGGTCTCCTCGTCGAATTCCTTGTCTGTGCTCATGCCGTAGACCTCGGACGTCGAGGGAAAGATCACGCGCTTCTTGTAGCACACGCACTTGCGCACGATGTCGAGGTTGGCCTCGAAGTCGAGTTCGAACACGCGCAGCGGGTCCTGCACATAGGTCGCGGGCGTGGCGATGGCCACCAGCGGCAACACGGCGTCGCACTTGCGCACGTGGTATTCGATCCACTCGCGGTTGATGGTGATGTCGCCCTCGACGTAGTGGAAGCGCTCGTGCCCCAGGCATTCGTTGAGCTTGTCATCGCTCATGTCCATGCCGTACACCTGCCAGTCCGTGGACCGCAAGATGCGTTGCGCGAGACTGTTACCGATGAAACCGTTCACGCCGAGAATCAAAACCTTAGTACTCATGTCATTCCCCTTGTCGTGGCGAAACGCCGCGACACGTTGAACCGATCGCCTACGCGCAAGCCGTGCGTCCCGGCCGCCGCCGCTTCTTCCGCACCGCCTTGCCATTGCAACCGGATAAGCTCGAGGCCCCCCTTTCCGGCGACGACGCACAGCGGATCGGTTGAAACAATTTCACCGGGTTCGCCGCCCGCGTCATG
>JBGPGJ010000064.1:0-8309 GCA_041483795.1 Sulfurifustaceae bacterium | reverse complement strand
GACCTTGTTAGCTATCTCGATTTGGCGTTTGGCGATCAACGGCCGCGCGATTGAGGTACCGAGCAGATACTCACCCTCGTAGAGCGCATTGGCGCGAAACATCGGGAATACGAAGTCGCGCACGAACTCTTCTTTCAGATCGTCAACGAAGATTTGCTTTACGCCCATCTTCTTCGCCTTGACGCGCGCGGGCGCGAGTTCCTCGCCCTGCCCAATGTCGGCGGTGAAGGTCACGACCTCGCAGCGATAGGTTTCCTGCAACCACTTGAGGATCACGGAGGTATCGAGCCCCCCGGAGTACGCTAAAACAACTTTCTTGATTTTTGTCATGGAAATACTCAACGCAAAGGCGCAGAGGCGCAGAGAAAAAGGTCAGGTGATTTTACACCAAACCCTCTGCGTCTTAGCGCCTTTGCGTTGAGTTTTACTTTGCCTTTCGACTGGGTGGAAGGTCGGTGCAAACACCTTCAAACAGCTCGGCCGCCATCCCGACCGACTCGGACAAGGTCGGATGGGGATGGATAGTTTTGCCGATATCCTCGGGGTCACAACCCATCTCGATGGCGAGTGCCAACTCCGAGATTAAATCGCCTGCATGCGTGCCGACAATGCCGCCGCCAATGACCCGGTGGGTTTCCTCGTCCACAAGCAGCTTGGTGAAACCCTCGTCGCGACCGTTGGCGATCGCCCGGCCGGACGCGGCCCAGGGGAATACCGCCTTGCCCACCTTCTGGCCGTTTTTCCTGGCGTCATCCTCCGTGAGGCCCACCCAGGCAATTTCGGGATCGGTGTAGGCTACCGATGGAATCACCGCGGCGTCGAAATAGGCCTTGTGACCGGCGGCCGCTTCGGCCGCCACATGACCCTCGTGCACTGCCTTGTGAGCCAGCATCGGCTCGCCAACGATGTCACCAATGGCGAAGATGTGCGGCACAATCGTACGCATCTGCTGATCCACCGGGATGAAGCCGCGTTCCGACACGAGCACACCCGCCTTTTCGGCGTCAATCATTTTGCCGTTGGGAGAACGTCCGACGGATACCAATACCATGTCGTAAAGCTGCGGCCCGGACGGCGCTTGCTCGCCCTCGAACCATACCTTAATACCTTCCTTCAGCGCCTCGACCTTAACCGACTTCGTCTTGAGCATGACGCGATCGAAGCGGTGCGCGTTCATCTTGTCCCAGACCTTCACCAGATCCCGATCCGCGCCGGCCATCAGGCCGTCGAGCATTTCCACCACCTCGATACGCGTACCGAGCGCCGAGTACACCGTGGCCATCTCCATGCCGATGATGCCGCCACCGATAACCAGCATCTTCTTCGGAACCGAGCGCAGTTCGAGCCCGCCGGTGGAATCCACGATCCGCGAATCCTCGGGAATGAACGGCAGTTTTACCGATTGGGAGCCGGCGGCAATGATCGCCTTGGCAAAACGGACAACCCTCTTTTCGCCGGTAGATTCCTGGCCTGTACCTGACGTCAGCGCGACTTCCAGATGGTTCGGATCGAGGAAACGTCCGACGCCACGCACGACTTCGACCTTGCGCATCTTGGCCATGCCGGCAAGTCCCAAGGTCAACTTGCCCACGACCTTGGATCGCCAGTCGCGCAGTTTGTCGAGATCGAACGTCGGCGCGCCGAAGTTCACGCCGTGCAGGGACAACTTCTGCGCCTCTTCGGTGACGGCCGCCACGTGCAGCAGCGCCTTCGATGGAATGCAACCCACGTTCAGACACACCCCACCGAGGGTGGCATATCGTTCCACCAGCACCGTCTTCATGCCCAGATCCGCCGCGCGAAACGCAGCCGAATAACCGCCCGGACCGGAACCGAGGACAAGCATGTCACATTCGATGTCGGTCTTTCCTTTAAATGCAGAGGGGCTGGGTACCGACGCCGCACCCCCTTCCTTGCCCTCGTAGTCAGGTGTAAGGCGTGAGGAGTGAGGGGCGGAAGGAACGGCGGCGGGCCGAGGCTTCGACGGCTCCTCACTCCTCACACCTTTCTCCTCACCGGTTTCCAGCAACAAGATGAGGCTATCCTGAGAGACCTTGTCGCCGACCTTCACGCGCACTTCTTTTACCGTGCCGGCGGCAGGGGCGGGAACGTCTATGGTCGCCTTTTCCGATTCGAGCGTAATCAGTGCGTCGTCGGCCGTGATGACATCGCCCGCTTTGACCATCACCTCGATCACCGGCACGTCCTTGAAATCGCCGAGATCGGGGACTTTTACTTCGATTGTTTTGGACATGATTTCGCCTTCGTCGGTCGCGCTACGGTCTTATTACGCGCTCGCAGTTTGCGGTGACACCACGGCGACCGCACGCGCCACCTCGTCCGGCGTCAGCGCCACAGCGGACAGCGCGGCGACGTTTTGCTCCACCTGTTGCGGCGACTTGGCGCCGGGGATGGTCACGGCCACAGCCGGGTGCGCGAGCACGAATTGCAACGCCGCTTGCGCCAGCGTGCGGCCGGACCGCGCCAGAAACTTCAAGCGCTCGACTTCAGCGATTCCTTCGGCGACCCATTCCGGCGGTCGCTTGCGTCGGTGGTCACCGGCGGCGAAGGTTTGTGTGGGGGTGAACTTGCCGGTGAGCCGTCCCGAGCTGAGCGGGACGCGCGCGATGGCGGCGGCGCCGTGCGCAAGCGCCCAGGGAAACACCTGTTTTGCCGCGCGTTGATCGAGCAAATTGTAAATCACCTGGAGCGACGCCGGTTTCCGCGACGCGAGCGCGTCCAGACCTTCCATGCGTGAATTGAGCGAAACGCCGAAGTGACGGATCTTTCCTTGATCGCGCAATCGTTCGAGCCGAGCGAACAGCTCGTCGCGCAAGTGCTCGGATTCGGGATTATGGAGTTGATACAAATCCACGTAGTCGGTACCGAGACGTTTCAGGCTCTGCTCCAGAGCGGACTCGATGTAGTCCGGCCGGAAATCGAGCTGATGCCCCTCGTCGTTCAATCTCATGCCACCTTTGGTGGCAATGACGATTTCACGGCGGTGCGACCCAAGCGCCTCGCGCACCAGTTTTTCGCTTTGCCCACGTCCGTAACGGTCGGCGGTGTCGAAGAAAGTCACGTCGAGTTCGAACGCGCGTTGCAGCGTGCGCACGGCCTGCGCGTGATCCACCGGCCCCCAGTCGCCGCTGATGCCCCAACAACCGAGGCCGACAGGGGAAACAAATAAATCCGTCTGCCCGAAGCGCCGAGGCTCCATTAAGTCTTCCCCTTCGCCCGGTGCATTTCGGTCAACACCTGCCCAAAATAAACGATGAAACGCGCGGCCATGGCGCCGTCAACGACGCGATGGTCGTAGGACAGCGACAGCGGCAACATCAGTCGCGGGACGAATTTCTTGCCGTTCCACCGGGGCTTAGTCTCGCTTCTCGACACGCCCAGGACCGCGACTTCGGGGGCATTGATGATCGGCGTGAACGCGGTGCCGCCGATGCCGCCCAGGCTGGAGATGGAGAAACAACCGCCTTGCATCTCGGTGGGCGCGAGTTTGCCGTCGCGCGTCTTCGTGGCGAGCGCGGCGGTTTCGCGCGCAATCTCCAGCACCGATTTCCTATCGGCATCCTTGATCACGGGCACCATCAGCCCGTTCGGCGTGTCGGCGGCGAATCCGACATGGTAGTAGTGCTTGAGCACCAAGCTATCGCCATCGAGCGAGCTGTTGAACTCGGGGAATTCCTTGAGCGCATCGACGCTTGCCTTGATGAGGAAGGCGAGAACGGTGACCTTGACGCCGTCCTTCTTGTGCTTCTTGTTCATCGAGACGCGCAACTTTTCCAGCTCGGTGATGTCCGCTTCGTCGAATTGCGTGACATGCGGAATCATCACCCAGTTGCGCGCGAGAATGGGGCCGGAAATTTTCTTGATGCGCGACAGCGGTTTTGTCTCGATGGGACCGAATTTGGCGAAGTCCACCTTTGGCCATGGCAGCAAATCGAGCGCGCCGCCGCCCGCGGCGGGCGCAGCGCTCGTGAGCACTCCCTTCACATACGCCTGCACGTCCTCTTTGAGGATGCGGCCCTTGGGACCGCCGCCCTTTACCTTGGTAACTTCCACCCCCAACTCGCGCGCGAACCGGCGCACCGAGGGACTGGCGTGAGGCCGACGCCCGACCGCCGCCGTCGCCCATGGCGCGGGCACGGACGCTGACGCTGCGCTCGGCGGGGGGGGCGGAGGCGGCATCGCCGGTGCGCGTGAAGAGGTAGACACCGATGTCGGCGCTGACACCGGCACCGGTGCAACCTTGACGGCATCGGAGACCTCCAGCAACAGCACGAGGCTGCCTTGGGAAACCTTGTCGCCGACCTTGAGCTTGACGTCCTTTACCGTGCCAGGGGCGGGTGAGGGAACATCAATAGTTGCCTTTTCCGACTCAATCGTGATGAGCGGATCTTCGGCCTCGATGGTGTCGCCCGCTTTTACCATCACCTCGATCACCGGCACGTCCTTGAAATCGCCGAGGTCGGGGACTTTTACTTCGATCGTTTGGGACATTTATTCTTCCCGTGAGGAGTTAGGAGTGAGGAGTGAGGAGTGAGGTAGTAGAAAGGCGGTCAAGCACCTCACTCCTCACGCTTCACTCCTCGCGTTCTTAGCTCACACCGTCATTGGATTCGGTTTCTCCGAATCAATGGCGTATTTCTTAATCGCTTCCGCGACCTTGGCGCAATCCGTCTGCCCCTCGTCGGCGAGCGCCTTGAGCGCCGCGATTGTCACCCAGCGGCGGTCCACCTCGAAGAAGTGGCGCAACTTCTCGCGCGTATCCGAACGGCCGAAGCCGTCGGTGCCGAGCGCATGGAAGCGGCGCGGCACGAACGGCCGGATCTGCTCGGCGAAGGTGCGTATATAATCGGTCGAAGCGATCACTGGGCCGCGCGTCTCCTTGAGACACTGCTCCACATAGGACAGGCGCGGCGGAACCTGCGGGTGCAACAGGTTCCAGCGCGCCGCATCGTTGCCCTCGCGCGCCAGTAGCGTGAAGCTCGGGCAACTCCAGATATCGGCCTCAACGCCCCAGTCGTTCTTAAGTAGTTCCGCGCCTGCGATCACCTCGCGCAGTATCGAACCGCAACCCAGAAGCTGCACGCGTGGACCCTGACTGTCGCTCCCTTGCTTGAAGCGGTACATGCCTTTAAGGATGCCCGGCTCCGCACCCTCGGGCATCGCCGGGTGTTCGTAATTCTCGTTCATCAGCGTGATGTAGTAATAGACATCTTCCTGCTCCCGAACCATGCGGCGCAGGCCGTCTTGCACGATCACCGCGAGTTCGTAGGCGAAGGTCGGGTCATAAGGCAGGCAGTTCGGAATCGCGGACGCCGATACGTGAGAATGACCGTCCTCATGCTGCAAGCCCTCGCCGTTGAGCGTCGTGCGCCCGGAGGTACCGCCCAACAGAAAACCGCGCGCGCGCGAATCGCCCGATGCCCACCATAGGTCGCCGGTGCGCTGGACGCCGAACATGGAATAAAAGATGAAAAATGGGATCATCGGCACGCCGTGCGTCGAATAGGACGTCGCCGCCGCGAGCCAGGAGCACAGCGCGCCGGCCTCGGTGATACCTTCCTGCAAAATCTGGCCGTTCTTGTCCTCCTTGTAGAACATAAGCTGGTCCTTGTCCTGCGGCGTGTAGAGCTGACCGACCGACGACCAGATACCGAGCTGACGGAACATTCCCTCCATGCCGAAGGTGCGCGATTCGTCGGCGACGATGGGCACCACGTGCTTGCCGACGTTCTTGTCCTTGACGAGCACGCCGAGCAGACGCACAAAGGCCATGGTCGTGGAGAACTCGCGGCCTTCCCCGGAGGTCTTGAGCAACGTGTCGAACGCCGAGAGCGGCGGTACCTCCAACGGCTGCGCCTTGCGACGACGCGCCGGCAGATAACCGCCGAGCGCCTGGCGGTGCTCGCGCATATATTTCATTTCCGGCGAATCGTCGGCCGGTTTGATGTAATCGAGCCGCTCAAGTTCCTCGTCGGAGAGCGGCAGCTTGAAGCGGTCGCGGAACGCCTTGAGCGAAGTTGTGCCCATCTTCTTTTGTTGATGGGTAATGTTCTGCGCTTCGCCCGACACACCCATGCCGTAGCCTTTGATGGTCTTGGCAAGAATGACGGTGGGCTGGCCCTGGTGATTCACCGCCACGTGGTAGGCCGCATACACCTTGTGCGGATCGTGACCGCCGCGGTTCAAACGCCAGATGTCGTCATCCGACCAGTTGGCGACCATCTCCTTCAGCTCGGGATACTTGCCGAAGAAGTATTCGCGGACATAGGCGCCGTCCTTCGACTTGAATGTCTGGTAGTCGCCATCCACGCACTCTTCCATGCGCTTGCGCAACAGCCCCGAGGTGTCACGGGCGAGCAGCGAATCCCAGTAGCCACCCCAGATCAGTTTGATCACGTTCCAGCCGGTGCCGCGGAATTCGCTCTCCAGCTCCTGAATGATCTTGCCGTTGCCGCGCACCGGGCCATCCAGACGCTGCAGGTTGCAATTAACGACGAAGATCAGATTATCTAGATGCTCGCGTCCCGCCAGCCCGATCGCGCCGAGCGATTCGGGCTCGTCCACCTCACCGTCACCGACGAAGCACCACACCTTGCGGTTCTCCGTATTGACGATGCCGCGGGCATGGAGATACTTCATGAAGCGCGCCTGGTAGATGGCCTGAATCGGCCCGAGCCCCATGGACACGGTCGGAAACTGCCAGAACTCGGGCATCAACCACGGATGCGGATAGGAGGAGAGCCCCTTGCCGTCCACCTCGGCACGGAAATGATCCATCTGCTCCTCGGTGAGCAAACCTTCCATAAAGGCGCGGGCGTAGATGCCGGGCGAGGAGTGACCCTGATAGTACAGCAGATCGCCGCCGTGGCTTTCCGACGGCGCGCGCCAGAAATGATTGAAGCCCACATCGTAGAGCGTGGCCGCGGAGGCGAAGCTTGCGATATGCCCGCCCAGATTGGACTCGCCCTTGTTGGCCTTGAGCACCATCGCGACCGCGTTCCAACGCACGTAGGAACGCAGGCGATCCTCCAGAGCGTGGTTGCCGGGGGACCGTACTTCCCTTTCCGGTGAAATGGTATTGACGTAAGGGGTATTGGCCGAATACGCGACATCGATACCCGTCGCGTGCGCCAACTCGATCTGCTTCTCGATCAGGTAGTGCGCTCGCTCCGGACCTTCCTGCTCGATGACCGCCTCGAGGGCATCGAGCCATTCCCGGGTTTCCTGGGCGTCCGCGTCGGTGTGCAGGGGAATTTTGGGCACAGCGGCCATGGTTGATCTCCTCGTCTCTATCCGCCGCGGGGCGGCGGCGTCTTTCGTACAGCGTAATTATTTTACGGCAATATACGCATCCGCACCCGGAATTCCCAAACGTCAGATAGGGATCCCGATCGTGGTCGGCAAAAGCGCTCGATTTTTAGTAGGATGTTGAAAAAGTCCTTCCGTGTCCTTTTTCAACTCGCGTCGGTGCGGCACATTCCTGTGGCGCCTAACAGGGTGTTTTTCAACACCCTGTTAGGAAACCGTGATCGTCATTTACCACGCACGATCGCGGCGCGCTACACGGGTTTCCGCATGGCGAAACCATTAAAGCACGACTCGTGAATTTCACTGCACTCAACCCAGCTAACTCAAACGCGGGAACGTGTAACCCATGTCCCCGGACTGTTTTAATACCTAATCTCGCCGACCGGTCATTCGTTACCAGACCTCACCCACGCCAGGGCTTCTTCTAAACGGTCGTTTCCCCAAAACATTTCTTTACCTACCAGGAAAGACGGAGCGCCGAAAATACCGAGACTCTTGGCGGATTCGGTTTGCGCGCGCAGCTTCGCTTTACTTTCCGCCGTCTGTGCTTGCTCAAGTACGCGTGGGCCGTCGAGACCGAGCCCGTTGAGACAGGCAAGCACTACCTCGGGATCCGAAATTTCTCGATCCTCCCCGAAATTGGCGCGGAAAACCGCCTTCGAGAACTCGGCTATCCACGGTTCAGACGCAAACCAGCACGCCACGCGCGAGGCAAGCACGCCGTTGCGCGGAAACTTCGATGGGCGGACAAACCGGATGGAAAGCGCCGCACAAATGCGCTCCAGGTCGCGCCACATATATCGTCCCTTCGCAGGATAGATATTGAACGGCGAATCGCTCCACCCCTGCTCGCTGAAAATCGGACCAAGCAAGAATGGCTTCCAATCAACCGCAACGCCCGCAGCCAGAGCCAGCTTCTCGATGCGCATGGCGGCCGGGTACGTGTACGTGCTTGCGAACTCAAACCAAAATTCAAGACG
>JBGPGJ010000063.1:0-8438 GCA_041483795.1 Sulfurifustaceae bacterium | reverse complement strand
GATTTTCTTGGCTTCGGCATGGGCCGCCGCCTTTTCCAGGATGGCGGAGAGATTGTTCAACATGCGGATAAACGTCGGTACCGAGGCTTGGAACATTGAAATCTTCATCGAAATTTCTCCTGAAAATGTCTGTGATAACCGATACGCGGTTGAAGCCCATCGCCGATCAACGCCGGGACGGACCAGGTTCCCGTGCCTATCATATCAAAGTCGGCATTTGCCTCTTGTCCCGTCGTGTCCGGGAGGTCCTTTTACCCGGCGCCAGTCAACGTGTGCAGGTAATTCCTCGTGCCGGATTGGGCATGGAACGCAAACCCGCGCGCGCGACCCGGACGCTTGATAGAATTTCCGCATGAACACGCGCGCTGAAATCCTGCACCTGCTCGCCGACGGCGAATTACATTCCGGGGCCGATCTCGGTCGGCGACTCGGCGTGAGTCGCGCTGCGGTGTGCAAGGGCGTGAAGGCGCTCGGCGCAACCGGTCTTGCGGTGCATGCGTTGACCGGTCGCGGCTATCGGCTCGAGGCGCCGCTCACGCCGCTCGACCGCCGGCGCATCGTGCGCCATCTCGACGGGTCCGGTGTCGCGGTGCGGCGAATAGAAATTCTGGAGCACGTGCACTCGACCAACCGTCATTTGCTGGCGCAGGCGATGGTCGCGCCCGATCCGAGCGGCAGCGTGTGCCTGGCCGAAGTGCAATCGCTCGGGCGCGGTCGTCACGGCCGGCATTGGATTGCCACGCCGTACCAAAATCTTATGTTGTCCATCGCCTGGCGCTTCGCCAGCGGGCCGGCGATGGTTTCCGGTCTAAGTCTCGCCGCGGGGGTTGCGGTGGTGCGCGCGCTCGAACGCTACGGCGTTCACGACGCTGGGCTTAAGTGGCCCAACGATGTGTTGTGGGAGCATCGCAAACTCGCCGGGCTACTGGTGGACGTCCACGGCGAGGCCAGCGGTCCGTGCACCGTGGTGCTCGGTGTCGGCATCAACTGCCGCATCGCGCCGGCGGACGCGCGGCATATCGATCAACCGTGGGTGGATCTTTATACGATCACCGGCGCGGTGCCCGATCGCAATCGACTCGCCGCGTTTGTGATTCATGAGCTGCAGGAAATGTTTCGCACCTTCGCGCACCGCGGTCTTGCGGTGTATCGAGCCGAGTGGGAGCGGCGCCATCTTTATACGGGTCGGCAAGCGCGTGTATGGCAAGGCGCCAAATCTTTCGATGGTGCCATCGAGGGTATAGACGAAAACGGTGCGCTGCGCATACGCGACGTGCGCAACGATATCCGCATTTTTCACTCGGGTGAAATAAGCCTGCGGGCGTTACGATGATGCACTTACTGGTGGATCTCGGTAACTCGCGCCTTAAATGGGCGCAACAAGGTTCGGGGCAGTGGCTGCCCGGGGCAACGCTGTATCGCGATCGAAACATTGCCGAATTGCTTGATGAAGTATGGGGCCGACTGCCGGCGCCGACCGCCATCGTGATGACGAGCGTTGCCCCGGACGAAACACGCCGCGCGCTTGAGCAATGGATTCGGAACCGCTGGGCGGTTACGGTGCATCGTGTGCAAGCGCAACGCCAACAGTTGGACGTGGTGAACACCTATCACGACCCGACCGCGCTCGGCGCCGATCGTTGGGCCGCGTTGCTCGGCGCGCGCGGACTCACGCCGCGCGCCTGCGCGGTGGTGGATTGCGGCACCGCGGTGACGCTGGACGCGCTGTCGGCCGAAGGCGTATTCGCCGGCGGCGTGATCTTTCCCGGCCTGCGACTGTTGCGCCAGAGTCTTGGCGCGGGAACGGCGGGTATCGGTTCGATGGAAGGTAACGACGCCAGTTGCCTCGCGCGCGTGACCGCCGACGGCGTGGCCGCCGGTACGTTGTTCGGGCTCGCCGGCGCGATCGAGCGATGCTTGCACGAACAGGAACAGGCACTCGGCGAGACGCTGGAGGTATTCATGACCGGCGGCGACGCCGCGTTACTCGCGTTGCATCTCGCTCGGCCGGTGCTCGAAGTATCGGATCTCGTGCTCAAGGGGTTGGCGCGCGTGTCCGAGGAATTAATAAAATGAAAGGACGAACGCAGCGAAGCGAAGTAGGGCTTCATTAACATGAAAGGACGAGCGCAGCGCAGCGAAGCAGGGCTTCATTACTGACAAGACGAACGGAGCGGAGTTTATCCATACCTCAAGACGAACGAAGTAGGGCTTCCTTCTCGAACTTTGTACCGACAAAGACATTATTGGGCTTCAAGTAATATGGCAAGACGAACGAAGCGAAGTCGTATTATGAACTTTGTTCCGACAAAGACAGGATTAGGGCTTCTAATCTTATGAAAGGACGAACGGAGCGAAGCGAAGTAGGTCTACCGTTATGAGGCGCTGGATTTTCGCCGCGCTCATCCTGGCCAATCTCGGATTGCTCATGTGGGGCGTCTTCTATCTCGAAGCCGAGCGTCCGGCGGTTCCCGAGGCGCAGCCGCCGATTCATCCGGAGAAAATGCGGCTATTGAAAGAAGCCGCGTCCAACAGGCCTGGCGCACGTGTTAAACCGCCGGCGCCGATTAATGCTGAGTCGAACTCCAATTCGGTCCCGCCGCCGGTCTCAGTCGAGAAAATCGAAACATCGCCGGTTTGTTACCGCTTGGGACCCTTGCCTGATACGACGCAAGCGCAGCGGATTGAGCAAGCGCTCTCAGGAATTCCGCTGTCCTTCACGCGGCGCGAGGAAACGACACACACGGTGACGGGATTTCGTGTGTATCTGCCGCCGTTCCCGTCGAAGGAAGACGCCGAGCGCAAGCGACGCGAGCTGACGCGGCTCGGATTCAAGGACCACGCACTTCTGCAGGAGGAAGGTTTCCACAATGCGATATCGCTCGGCCAGTTTTCGGTGGAGGCCAACGCCCAGAACCGGCTCAAGCAATTGGTGCAGAAAGGCGTTCAGCAGGCGAAGGTGCAACCATTGGAGCAGACCCGTGCTGTCTATTGGATCGAACTTGCTCCGACCGACCCGACGCCGGATTTGCGCGCACGCTTTAAGGCCATGCTGGATGGGGTTTCTGGCGCAGAAGTACAGCAGAAACCTTGTCCTGTGCCGCCACCAACGAGTGAACCGACCCCACCCGGTTAATGCGCCGTGAATAAAGATCGTTAGAAGTTAAGTTGAAAGGTCGAGGCGAGTATAATTGCGCTGTTTTTTGGTTCGGCCCGCGTAGTTTAGTTGGGCGAGCCGAATTAGTAGCGAAGACACTTAACGTGTCTTCGCCCGGCGAGCGCCTTGCCACGGAAGGCAAGGCCGGGGTTTATCGAAGTTACGATCGTATCGCCAGGGACGGCAGGCAATATGGTTTTCTATGCCCGCATAGCTCAGTTGGTAGAGCACCTGATTTGTAATCAGGATGTCGTCCGTTCGAATCGGACTGCGGGCTCCATCGTTTGCGGAGACATGAATGCGTCACAATCTGTTTAGCACCCTGCAAAAATTCAAGATGGGCTCGGGCAAGACCGGCGAGTTCTACTCGTTGCCCGCGCTCGAAGCGGCCGGCGTCGGCGAGATCTCCCGTCTACCGGTCTCGATGCGCATCGTGCTCGAATCCGTGCTGCGTAATGCCGACGGCAAAAAGATCACCGAAGCGCACGTTAAGCAGCTCGCCACCTGGAGCCCCAACGCGGCGCGCGTGGACGAGAGTCCCTTTATCGTGGCGCGTATCCTGCTACAGGACTTCACCGGCGTGCCGCTGCTGGTTGATCTTGCCGCCATGCGCGGTGTCGCCGCCAGGCTTGGCAAGAACCCGAAGATGATCGAGCCGTTGGTGCCGGTCAACCTGGTCGTGGATCACTCGGTGCAGATTGATCACTACGGCACGAAAGGCGCGCTCGAGCTCAACATGAAGCTCGAGTTCAAGCGCAACGCCGAGCGCTACCAGTTCATGAAGTGGGGCATGCAGGCATTCGATACTTTTAAGGTGGTGCCGCCCGGCATCGGTATCGTGCATCAGGTGAACCTCGAATATCTCGCCCGCGGCGTGCTGCAAAAGGACGGCGTCTACTATCCCGATACGCTCGTCGGCACCGACTCCCACACGACCATGATCAACGGAATCGGCGTGGTCGGTTGGGGCGTCGGCGGGATCGAGGCCGAGGCCGGCATGCTGGGTCAGCCGGTATATTTTCTTACTCCCGACGTCGTCGGCGTGCATCTGAGCGGCAAGCTGCGCGAAGGCGTTACCGCCACCGATCTCGTGCTTACCGTCACCGAGATGCTGCGCCAGGCCAAGGTGGTCGGTAAGTTCGTCGAGTATTTCGGCGAAGGTGCGCGCTCGCTCACGGTGCCGGACCGCGCCACCATCGCCAATATGGCGCCCGAGTACGGCGCGACCATGGGCTTCTTCCCGGTGGACGACGAGACCGTGGCTTACTTTAAGTCCACCGGTCGCACCGACGAAGAGATTGACGCGTTCCAGTCGTACTTCAAGGCGCAGGGCCTTTACGGCATTCCGCGGAAAGGCGAGGTGGATTACTCCACCGCGTTGGAACTCGATCTCGCGAGCATCGCGCCGAGCGTGGCCGGACCGAAGCGTCCGCAGGATCGCATCGAACTGCCGAAGCTAAAGAGCAAATTCAGCGAACTGTTCGTCAAACCGGTGGCGGAAAACGGTTACGCCAAACCCGCCGACGAATTGACCAGGCGTTACGTCGCGAAACTGAACCCAGCGGCGACAACGCCGTTGCGCGGTGGCGGCGTTCAGACCCAGGAAAGCCTGGCGCCCGGGAGCGGTCGCAATGCGGTGGAGATGGTCAACAACCGTCCTACGCCGCACTCGGTCCATCCGACCGCCGCGGAGAAGGGTTCGAAGAATCCCGTTGACGTCGGTCACGGCGACGTATTGATCGCGGCGATTACCTCGTGCACCAACACTTCGAATCCCGGTGTGTTGCTCGCCGCGGGTCTGCTCGCGAAGAAGGCAGTCGAAAAGGGATTGTCGGTCAAGCCGCACATCAAGACCTCGCTCGCACCCGGTTCGCGCGTGGTGACGGAATATCTGACGAACGCGGGACTGCTGCCTTTTCTGGAAAAGCTCGGATTCAACTTGGCGGCTTATGGCTGCACCACCTGCATCGGCAACGCCGGCCCATTGAATCCGCAGTTGGAAGAAGTCGTTACGCAAAACGATCTGGTCTGCGCCGCGGTGCTTTCAGGCAACCGCAATTTCGAGGCGCGCATCCACGCCAATATCAAGGCCAATTTTCTGATGTCGCCGCCGCTGGTGGTTGCGTTTGCAATCGCCGGCCGCGCCAACATCGATATGTCGAAGGAGCCGCTCGGCACGGGCAAGAACGGTCCGGTGTATCTCAAGGACATCTGGCCGACGCAAGCGGAAGTCGGCGCGGTGCTCAAGCACGCGACCGATCCGCGGATCTACCGCCGCTTGTACGCGGACTTCACGAAGGACAACCCGCTGTGGAACAACATTCCGGCGCCCACGGGCCAGGTGTACACGTGGGCGAAGTCCACCTACATCGCCGAGCCGCCGTTCTTTCAGGGCTTCAGCATGCAGCCGGGAAAGATTGGCGAGATCAAGGGCGCGCGGGCGCTCGGCATCTTCGGCGATTCCGTGACCACCGATCACATCAGTCCGGCCGGTTCGATCAAGCCCAGTTCTCCCGCCGGCCAGTATCTGCAAGAGCACGGCGTGGCGGTGGCCGACTTCAACAGCTACGGCGCGCGTCGCGGTAACCACGATGTCATGATGCGCGGCACCTTTGCCAATGTACGCATCAAGAATCTAATGGTGCCGCCGAAGGCCGACGGCTCGCGCGTCGAGGGCGGCGTCACGTCGCATCAGCCCGACGGCGCGCAGATGAGCATTTACGACGCCGCGATGAAATACATTGCTGCCGGCACGCCGACCGTCGTGTTTGCCGGCGAGGAATACGGTACCGGCTCTTCGCGCGACTGGGCTGCGAAGGGCACCAGTCTTCTCGGCGTTAAGGCCGTGATTGCACGCAGCTTCGAGCGCATCCACCGCTCCAATCTGATCGGCATGGGCGTGTTGGCGTTGCAGTTCAAGGGCAAGGACAGCGTGCAGTCGCTCGGCATCGAGGGCGATGAGGAGTTCGACATCCTCGGCATCGACGAGCGCATCAAGCCGCAACAGGACGTGACGCTGGTAATTCGCCGCCGGGACGGTTCCTCGCAACAGGTGTCGCTGCTGCTACGTATCGATACGCCGATTGAAGTGGACTACTACAAACACGGCGGCATCCTGCCCTATGTGCTGCGCGAGATCGTGCAGGCGTCGGCCGCTTGACCGTAAAAAAGAGGTATCCGCTCCATCCACCGCAGCGACAAGCAACGCGGTCGAGCGATAGCCACTGATCGGTTGCAGGCTTGCATTTTTTCTTGGCCTTGGTTGTGTAGTTCAGATAATCCTTTTAGGAGAGACCGCTATGCGACTAGTCATTGCCGTGATTAAACCCTATAAGCTCGAGGATGTGCGCGCCGCACTCTCGGAGATCGGTGTGCAGGGCATGACGGTGACGGAAGTGAAGGGATTTGGCCGCCAGAAAGGTCATACGGAACTTTACCGTGGCGCCGAATACGTCGTGGATTTTCTACCGAAAGTTAAAATCGAAATCGCCGTTGAGGCGGCCCAGGTGGAGCGCGTGATCGAAACCATCACGCGCGCGGCGCACACCGGTAAGATCGGAGACGGCAAGATCTTCGTCTGTCCGTTGGAGCACGTCGTGCGTGTTCGTACCGGCGAAACCGGTAAGGACGCCCTCTAAACCACAACAATTTTCGGAGGAGCGCCCATGACTAGGCGTCGCCTTTTTATTCCCGTGCTACTGGGTTTTCCGTTTTCCGCGTGGGCCGCGGATGTTCCGGTGCTCAACGCCGCCGATACCGCGTGGATGCTCACGTCTTCGGCATTGGTGTTGTTCATGACGCTTCCGGGCTTGGCGCTTTTCTACGGCGGCCTGGTGCGCACGAAGAACGTGCTGTCGGTGCTGATGCAGTGCTTCGCCATCACCGCCGTGGTCTCGATTGCCTGGGTGGTGCTCGCGTACAGCCTGGCGTTCGGCGACGGTGGCAATAACAACGCCTGGCTCGGCGGTGTAAACAAGGCGTTGATGGCGACGATTGGTGTCAATACCCTCAAGGGCACGATCCCCGAGACGGTGTTCGTGATGTTTCAGATGACCTTCGCCATTATCACGCCAGCGCTGGTGGTGGGCGGATTCGCCGAACGCATGAAGTTTTCGGCCATGTTGCTGTTCAGCGTACTGTGGTTGTTCGTCGTCTACGTGCCGATTTGTCACTGGGTGTGGGGCAATGGGTGGTTGCAGAAAATGAACATACTCGACTTCGCCGGCGGTACGGTGGTGCATATCAACGCCGGTGTGGCCGCGCTCGTAGCCGCGCTGGTGCTCGGGCAGCGTCGCGGATTCCCGCAGACGCCGATGCCGCCGCACAATCTCACGATGACCATGGCCGGTGCGGGCATGTTGTGGGTCGGATGGTTTGGCTTCAACGCCGGTAGCGCGGTGAGCGCCGGCGGCTCCGCGGGCATGGCCATGCTGGTGACCCATATCGGCGCTGCTACAGGCGCGATAGTTTGGTCATTTTGCGAATGGGTCCGCTTTAAGAAGCCGAGCGTGCTCGGTGCCGTGACCGGTATGGTTGCCGGTCTAGGCACAATCACGCCGGCCTCGGGTTATGTCGGGCCCATGGGGGCGCTGATCATCGGTGCGCTGGCGGGGGCCGCGTGCTTCTTCGCCACCCAATTCGTCAAACGCGTGTTGCGCATCGACGACTCGCTCGATGTCTTCTCGGTCCATGGCGTAGGAGGGGCGCTCGGCACGCTTTGCGCCGGTGTGTTCGCCGGCGTTCTGGGCGGTGTCGGTTACGCGCAAGGCATGACGATGGGCAAACAGGTCTGGGTGCAGCTCGCTGGAATCGGCGCCACGCTCGTTTGGTCGGGCGGCGTGACGTGGGGTTTGCTGAAAATCGTCGATGCAATACTCGGTTTGCGCGTGACGGCTGAACAGGAGACGGAAGGCCTGGATACCGTGTTGCACAACGAAACCGGCTACAACCTGTAGGTCATGTCGTCCGGCGTGAAAAGGAGCCCGGCCGGGTCCTCTCCGCACCGGGGGCGTCCGTTTTTTGCCAGGAGTTGGCGGGTGATCGGAGCCAAGGTTTGCGGGAAAAATCAACGACATCTGTTGACAACAATGGGCTATTCCCGCAAAATCCGCCGCTTTCTATTTTGGAGGGGTTCCCGAGCGGCCAAAGGGATCAGACTGTAAATCTGACGGCTCTGCCTTCGAAGGTTCGAATCCTTCCCCCTCCACCATTCGGGCGGGGAAGAGTCGAACAGGTTATGCGGGGCGGGTTTAGCGGTGGCCCCGTATCCCTTGGTAGGCGG